>DATFIL010000621.1:0-5296 GCA_035270145.1 Desulfobacter sp.
GGTTAACAAGGTTTATCTTTCACCAAATAGGTGAAAGATAAATGCAGTTAACTAATTGATTTTACATTGAAATCAGAAATTAGATGGTGGATCAGGGCTAGCCGGGTGGTTTCCGGGAGAACATTGATGTCCGAACAATTGGGTGAAAGATACGGCATGAGGCAACGCGTGGGGCTATTTCTGGGGCCGGTTGTTTTTTTGATAATGTTACTGCTCCCCGCGCCTGACGGACTTGCGTTTGAAGCATGGGCAGTGGCCGGGGTTGTGGTGTTTATGGCTATCTGGTGGGTGACGGAGGCAATTCCTATTCCCGTGACCGCATTTCTTCCCATTATTTTATTTCCGATACTGGAGGTTGGATCGGTAGCGGAGGCGACTCGTCCCTTTGCCAATCCGTTGATTTTTCTTTTTATGGGCGGATTTATTATCGCCCTTGCCATGGAACGGACACACCTGCACCGGCGCATTGCGCTCAATGTGATCAATTTTGTGGGTGTTCATCCGACGTCGATTATCATTGGTTTTATGGTTGCGGCAGCCTTTCTGAGTATGTGGGTGAGCAATACGGCTACGGCCATGATGCTGCTGCCGATAGCGCTATCCATAATATCATTGCTTGAAAGCGATACGGCAGTAAAAACAGGAGATTTTGAGGATAATTTTTCTCTGACAATATTATTGTGCCTGGCTTATGCCTGTAATATTGGAGGAATCGGAACGCTCATCGGCACCCCGCCAAATGCCCTGATGGCAGCGTATATGTTAGATAACTACGATGTCGAAATTGGTTTTGCCCAGTGGATGATGGTCGGTATTCCAATAGTGGTCGTATCATTACCTGTTGTATTTCTCGTTCTGACCAAGGTCGTTTTCCCGGTGAAGACAAAAGAAATTCCGGGTGGGGCGGATATGATAAGAATGGAACTTGAAAAAGCCGGCAGCATGAGCAGGGCGGAAGTCATGGTGGCCGTCGTTTTTGGAATGACGGCAATTCTCTGGGTGATCAGGCCTTTGCTTGAAACCTATATTCCGAATATTTCGGACACTGGTATCGCAATTTTTGCTGCGGTCATGATGTTTTTATTGCCTGTGGATTTTAAAAAAGGAAAGTTTGTTCTGAGTTGGGAAGATACCAAAAAACTGCCCTGGAAAGTGCTGATATTGTTTGGAGGCGGGTTGAGTTTGGCGGCAGGAATAACGCATACCGGTTTAGCAAAATGGATTGGGACGTCACTTGGCGCACTTGACTGGCTGCCGGTCATCGTTCTGGTCATGTCCTCCGTTTTGGTTGTTGTTTTTTTGACGGAAATAACCAGCAACACAGCCACAGGTGCTGCTTTTTTGCCTATTCTCGCCTCAGTGGCAGTTGCCATGGGTCGGGACCCTTTGTTGCTTGTAATTCCAGCCACTGTGGGCGCCAGCTGTGCATTCATGCTTCCGGTCGCTACGCCGCCGAATGCCATTGTATATGGCAGTGGGCTGATCAGCATACCGCAGATGGCGCGTGCCGGATTTATATTCAACATCCTGATGGTCTTTATCATCACCGGTATGATGTACCTGCTCCTCGGGCATCTTTTCAATGTGCTTTGGTGAAGGTGGCTGCCGGCGTGGCCTGATTTTTGAGAATAGATGTTCCTTTGGAAATCTCAGCAGAACAGAATATAAGGAGGAAAAAATATCAAAAGCGTCCTGAACAGATACCGGCAATTCGGATATGGTATTTTCCGGATTTCGTTCAAGGAATTTGTCCGGGACCGGTGCAGCCTGCAGGCATCTGCCTTAACCCTGTATACCCTGTTATCCATTGTACCGGTCATGGCCATGGCATTCGGCATTGCCAAGGGTTTCGGTTTCCAGAAATATCTTGAAACCCGGGTACTGTCTTTGTTTGCCGGCCAGGAACAGATCATCCAGAATGTTCTGACTTTTTCCGTCAATCTGCTGGAAAGAACCCAAGGCGGGCTCATGGCGGTGCTGGGCATCATCTTTTTGATGTATGCGCTGATAAAGATGATGGGCCACATGGAAGATATATTCAACCGGATCTGGCGGGTCAGGGGAAACCGCCTTCTGATTCGCAAAATTACCGATTATATTTCCATTGCCATGGCAGCCGGGCTGCTGGTGATTTTTTCCGGCAGCGCCACCATTTTTGTCACCGGTTATCTGGAAAAATTCATGGTAATCCTTGATCTTCCAGTCAGCCTGGGCCGTCTGCTTTCTTTTGGTTTGAAGATAATTCCCTTTTTAACTGTCTGGATGGTATTTACCTTTTTTTATATGTTTATTCCCAATAAAAATGTAAATGTCCGGGCCGCCCTGGCCGGAGGTGTCATTGCCGGCACCATTTTTCAGCTGGCCCAGATAGCCTATCTGCAATTCCAGGTGGGGGTTTCCACCTATAATGCCATTTATGGCAGTTTTGCAGCCATACCGTTGTTTTTGTTTTGGCTGAATGCGTCCTGGACCATTGTGCTGTTCGGGGCTGAAATCTCCTTTGTCTGGGAACATTTTGATGTGCTTCAGACAGATGACCCAGAATATGCGCACGTCAGTGTGCGGGTGAAAAAATTGATCTTCCTCAGGATAGCGGTTTTTTGTGTGAACCGGTTCGCCCAGGGCAGGGGACCGGTGACATCCTTATCAGTTGCCGCCCATCTCAACCTGTCTGCGAACATTACATCGGTTTTTATGGAAAAACTGGTCCACAGCCGCATTCTGTTTAACGTGAGTGCCCCTGAACCCGGCTTTACCCCGGCCCGGGACATTGAAAGCATGACTGTCATGGATGTTGTGACAGCCTTTGAAAATATGGGAAAAGAAGATCTGTATCTGGGCGACACCCTGGAGCTGACAGCGCTGGAACAGAGCTTGGAAACCTTTGCAGCAGCTGCCAGGCAGTCTTCCGGGGAGCGGCTTCTCAAAGATATCTGATTGATGACACCTTTCAGTCAAAGACAGCTGATCAGATAACCCCGCAGGACATGGCGTCAGTACTTGATCCCTCCATGAGTACACCGCTGCAGGCAAGGTATATGGCGATTTTACCGGCTATAAAAAATAGTTCTGCCGGGCAGGTGCTGCGGCTCTCATTGAAAAATCCGCCTAAAATCATTCAGCCCGGGCAGGTGGTTACTGTATTGCTCAATGAAACCGGACAAAAAGGTCTTGTGGCATTACCCGGAGCAGCGCTGATTCGCCGGGGCCAGCTCACCGGCGTATTAGTTGTTGAACAAAAGCAGAACAAAGATTTTGTTTCTCTGCACTGGATTCGCCTTGCACCGCAGAAATTCGGTGGGAACTGATAAAAAAAAGTTATCCCTACATAAGGAAATGATATGAGTAACAATAACAATCATGAGGCAGGTAATTATAATCGCTCATTTGCTATTGGCGTTATACTCAATATCGTCTTCGTTGCGATTGAAGCCGGTTATGGGGTATTTGCTGACTCACTTGCACTGATAGCGGACGCAGGACATAACTTAAGCGATGTGGTCAGCCTATTGCTTGCCTGGGGGGCGAGCATACTCGCTAGAAAAGCTGCAACAGAAAAGAGAACGTATGGCTTCCGAAAGGTTACTGTTTTGGCTTCTATGGCCAGTGCAATAATTTTACTTGTTGCACTTGGAGGTATTACTTGGGAAGCCGTCGGGCGCTTTCTCAACCCGCAGCCCGTTGGAGGTATGACAATTATTATTGTGGCTGGAATAGGCGTCGTGATCAACACTTTAACGGCGTTACTTTTTATCAAAGGTCAAAAGCAAGATCTAAATATTCGAGGTGCTTTTCTTCATATGGCTGCTGATGCCGGGGTATCCCTGGGTGTGGTGATTGCGGGCATATTTGTTCTATACAAAGGCTGGTTGTGGATCGATCCTGTCGTTAGTTTGGCGATTGTCGCTGTTGTTTTTATCGGGACATGGGGGTTACTTCGTGATTCCATCAATTACTCTATCGATGCTGTACCAAGGGGTATAGACATTGCCGGAATCAAACAATACTTGAACAGTTTTGAACATGTCTGCCGCATTCACGATTTGCATGTCTGGCCGCTGAGCACGACAGAAATTGCCCTGACTGTTCATATAGTTGTTAACAGAGAATTGTTAGACAATAATTTTCTTCAAAGTCTTCAAGAACACCTCTACGATCATTTCGGAATAGAGCATTCGACAATTCAGGTTGAGGCTTTTGCACAGGGTAATAACTGCATGCTCGATAGGCATGACTTTGTATAAGATGGGCTACAACCGCTTTATTGAAAAAAACCAGCAGGGAAGCCATCTGGAAAATATTTTGTACAACCGGTATTACCGCAATTCCAGATGGATCAAAAATCGGCATCTTTACCATACCATGGATCATTTTACTGCATGCAGTTGTGCGCATTCCCGGGAGATCGGTTTGTTCACCATAAGCCCTTTGGACAGGGAATGGTAGGATTCAATGGGAAATAATGCAGCATATCCGTTTTGACGTTTATCCCCGGGAAGAACCGCACACTGTGGTGCCTGGTGATGAAATTTCTCAAGCTTGGCAAAATTATCAGAAAGCACCGGCTGGTTGTCATGCTTTATGATAATGACACCGGTAATATATCCGGGGAGTACTTTGATTCCGGTTTCCACCATGTGCTGTACATCAGGCAGTCCATTATCCACTGCGATGCATACAGGATAACCTGATAAACCAGCGCCGATTTCCCACTGCTCCTGATTTACTACAACAGCGATGTCATCGATCCCGTTATAAAGAATATTGTTTATACAAACATGTATTTTCGGTAATTTTGTATCAGAATTTGTACCGGAAAATAACGCATTTGCTGCCCCTGTTTTTTTCAGGGTGTGGCTTGCCAATACGACAACTCCTACTGAATTATGCATCCTGTTCCTCCTTTTTGCCGGTTACACTTCATTTTACGCAATGATCCACCGGGTAATGATCCACCAGGATCCGGAAAGGACATGCCGCTTCTTCTTTCCAGATCCCGGCCGCTTTTCCAGCAGGCTCATGATTTTTTTGTATTTTTTTTCCACCAGAGCCTGCACTGTCTTATTTCCAAGATGTTCGATATTCATGGCCGGTCTTGACGCGTAGTGGTGAATGGACCCTTCGAGCTGGGCAAAACAGGCCAGACCACCCGAGCAATAATGGTGTGCCCCGTCCCGGTAGACCCCGGACCCGCAAACCGGACATTGCCGGGGCATTGTAAAGGGTTCGGACCGGGATCTTCCGCTTTCTTTTGTCCGTTCCACCACCGCTGGTATCACATCACCGGCTCTTTCTA
>DATFIL010000622.1:0-2727 GCA_035270145.1 Desulfobacter sp.
TGGATTTATTTGAGGCTGAAATTGCCCGTATTGATGCCGTGGCCACCAAGTATCCGGATCAAAAGAGGATTGCCGACGGCCAGAAAAAGGTATGGGAAAAAGGCATGCAGGCTTTAAAAAAATCCTTTGAAAAATTGGAAAAACCCATTCGAGAAACCTTTGTACTGTTCCAGGTCAACCAGGCCCAAGGACAGGAACAGATTGATCAGACAGCTGAACAGATGATCCAGGACGCCAACGACGCCCTGGAAAAATCCCAAGAACTGACAGCCCCGCTAAAAAAAGCCCTGCCCAAGGTGCCCGAAGGCATGGTCAAAGGAACCCTGTATAAAATAAAAAAGATGTTTTTATGACACGTTATACCAATATTGCCCAGAGCCTGAAACAATCTGCCGACCTCTATCCGTTCAAACGGGCCGTGGTCTACCCGGCTTCACGGGATAGGTCCGGGCGGGTCCTTTACAGCCAGCTGACCTTTCGCCAGCTTGACCAGCAGTCCGACAACCTTGCAGCCGGGCTTGACAGCATCGGTATCGGCCGGGGAACCCGCACCATTTTGATGGTGCCCCCGGGCATGGATTTTTTTCTCACGGTGTTTGCCATGTTCAAGGTTGGGGCTGTGCCCGTGGTCGTCGATCCCGGTATGGGTATTGACCGGATGCTGCAATGCCTTGCGCGAAGCAGACCCACGGCCTTTATCGGCATTGAAAAAGCCCATGTGCTTCGAACCCTGCGCCCCGGTTTTTTTAAGACGGTGAAGCGGTGGGTGACCGTAGGCAGAAAATGGTTCTGGGGCGGGTACACCCTGAACCAGCTGATGAACAGGTTCCCGGGCGAACCGTTCAAACCGGTACAGACCACGGAGAATGAAACAGCTGCCATTGTATTTACCACCGGCTCCACAGGGCCTGCCAAAGGCGTCATATACACCCACGGCAATTTTGACGCCCAGATTCGTCAAATCCAGTCTCATTTTCGAATTGGGCCCGATGAGGTGGACTTGCCCACCTTTCCGCTCTTCGCTCTGTTTGATCCTGCCCTGGGTATGACTGCGGTAATTCCGGACATGGACCCCACCAAACCGGCTCTGGTGAATCCCGTCAAAATTATCGAGGCCATTGAGAACCATGGCGTGACCAATATGTTTGCCTCCCCGGCCCTTTTGAACCGGGTGGGGAAATACGGCCGGGAAAACGAAATCAAACTGCCGTCATTGCGTCGTGTGGTCTCTGCAGGCGCCCCTGTCAGTCCCGCCAATATTGAACAGTTTTCATCCATGCTCTCCAATGAGACCCAGATTCATACGCCGTACGGAGCCACGGAAGCGGTGCCTATCATATCCATCGGGTCCCATGAAATTTTGTCGGAAACTAGAAAACTCTCGGAACAGGGCTTTGGCATGTGCGTGGGCCGGCCCATTGAAAACACAAAAGTGAAATTAATCGAAATTTCCGACGAGCCCATCCCCCAGATCCAGGAGATCCAGGAGGTGCCTGACAATCAGGTGGGGGAAATAACGGTAAAAGCAGATCTGGTTACCGCGCATTATTTTAACGATGCCAATGCCGATCTTCTGACCAAAATACCGGATACGGACGGTAAAATATGGCACCGCATGGGAGATCTGGGCTGGAAGGATTCCAAGGGCAGAATCTGGTTCTGCGGCAGAAAGGCCCACCGGGTTGAAACCGGAAAAGAGACCTTATTCACCATCCCCGTGGAAGCCATATTCAACAATCATGACAAGGTCTACCGCAGCGCGCTCACTGGTGTCGGTCCTAAAAACCGTCAGATCCCGGTGGTATTTGTGGAGCCGTTTGAAAAAATTTCCGATGAAAAACAATTTATCCGGGAACTGTTTGACCTGGCCGACAAAAATCCCTTGACCGCCGATATTGAATACATTTTCATCGAGTACAAATTCCCCGTGGATATTCGGCACAACTCCAAAATCTTCAGAGAAAAACTGGCAATCAAGGCCCGGGAGTTGATCACAGGATAAAACTTAAACGCTTAAGGAATGAGCCCGAAATAACTTAATTTAGGAGCGTGGGCGTCCCGCCCGCAGTAAATATCTGGGCAGGACGTCCGCGCTCCCGAATATAACAAAATGAGCAAGTCATTTAAGACCCATTCCTAAGCGCCTCAACGGCGGCCATGCACACGGCCACGGATGATTGGGGATTTTCGGCTGAAAATACCGCATCTTCCTTTAGAAATGTTGCACGCCAGTTGGTTTCGGTCATACTTTTGGGGCACATATCTTTTAACTGAAAGGTAAATCCTTTGGTTTCAAGCATCCCGGCAAGTTCCATAGCTGCATTAATGTTATAGACAGCCTGATCGGGAAGGGCCTCGCCAAGAAGCTGTTTGAGTTGTTCTTCTAAGATTTCAATTGCTGATTCAGACATTATCATCATATTCTCCCATACAAAGGTGTTCTTATTTTCTCATAAAGTTTTACTCTGAGATAGATTTTAAAAGCGCATCCCGAGCATCCAAATAAAACTGTATATCTAACTTTGTAGCCATATCATCCGACAGATCAAAAAGCCGGCGCCGGCAGTTAACAGGCATTAACATGGCGGTCGCTCCTTTTTCGACGCCTAGCTCGGCAAGGGTCACAGCATTGTGTACGGGTTCAATCGAGCCTCCCAAATTAATCTCACCGATAATTATCAAACCACCGTCTTCTGGATTCAAAGGCAATTCGAATGGCCCGTTCCA
>DATFIL010000623.1:0-3224 GCA_035270145.1 Desulfobacter sp.
TATGAAAAAAAACAGTGCAGTAAATGATAAATTAAGAAATGTTGCCATCATCGCCCATGTTGACCATGGGAAAACCACGCTGGTAGATGCCATGTTTAAACAGAGCGGAATGTTCAGGGAAGGCCAGGAAGTGGATGACCGGCTCATGGACTCCATGGATCTTGAGCGGGAGCGGGGCATTACCATTGCCGCCAAAAACTGCTCGGTCACCTGCAACGGGATAAAGATCAATATTATTGATACCCCGGGCCATGCCGATTTCGGCGGTGAGGTGGAGCGCGCTCTTTCCATGGCGGATTCCGCCATTCTGCTGGTGGATGCCTCCGAAGGGCCTTTGCCCCAGACCCGGTTTGTGCTCAAGAAAACCTTTGAGGCAGGTCTTCCCGTGCTTGTGATCATCAACAAAATAGACCGCAAGGATGCCCGGCCCGACGCGGTGCTGGATATGGTCTATGACCTCTTTATCGACCTTGGCGCCACAGACGAACAGCTGGATTTCACCTATCTCTACGCCATTGGCCGGGACGGAATTGTCAAGCGGGAACTGGAAGAAGAGGTGGATAACCTGAAAGTACTTTTTGATATCATTATCAATGAGATGCCGCCACCTTCCTATGATCCTGACGCACCTTTCCAGATGCTGGTGTCGGATCTTGGCTATTCCGATTACCTGGGTCGCCTTGCCATTGGCAAGGTATTCAACGGATCTGCCGCCTCCAACGCATCTTTGGTATGCATGGATGAGGACGGTGGCCAAAACCAACTCAAGGTGTCTAAACTTCAGTCCTATGAAGGCATGACGCTGGTGCCGGTAGATCAGGCGGACACCGGAGATATCATCGTTTTGGCAGGCATTGAGCATGTTAAAATCGGTGATACCATATGCACCCGGGAAAATCCCCTGGCCCTGTCCAGGATTTCAGTGGATGAACCCACGGTCTTCATGCGGTTTACCATTAACACCTCGCCCTTTGCCGGCAAAGAGGGTAAAAACGTTCAGTCCAGAAAAATCCGTGAGCGCCTGCTCAAGGAAACCCTGCTCAACGTGGCCATTGAGGTCGAGGAGAGCAGTGATGACGACAGCTTTGTAGTCAAGGGCCGCGGTGAACTGCAGCTGGCCATTCTCATTGAAACCATGCGCCGGGAAGATTTTGAAATATGCGTGGGACGGCCCAAGGTAATTTACCGTGAAGAAAACGGCCAGACCCTGGAACCCATCGAGCATCTGTTCGTGGACTGCGATGAGAATTTCATGGGCGTGGTCACCGAAAAATTGTCCGTAAGAAAGGGCAAAATGACCAACCTGGTGAACAACGGCAAGGGCCGGGTCCACCTGGAGTTTTCTATCCCGTCGCGTTCGCTGATCGGTTACCGGGACGAGTTCATGACCGACACCCGGGGCACGGGCATCCTGAATTCCTACCTGTCCGGGTATGAGCCATATCGCGGTGATTTCCCCGTGCGCTACACCGGCTCCATTGTGTGCGACCGCCAGGGTAAGGCTGTGCCCTATGCCCTGTTCAACCTGGAACCCCGGGGACGGCTACTCATTTCACCGGGCACCCCGGTATACGAAGGCATGGTAATTGGCGAACACAACCGCCATGCCGATATTGACGTCAATGCCTGCAAGGAAAAGAAACTGACCAATATGCGGGCTTCCGGAAAAGACGAGGCGACCATCTGTTCTCCGGTTAAACCCATGACCCTGGAAGAGGCCATCCATTTTATCAGGGACGATGAAATGGTTGAGGTGACGCCCTTATCCATCCGCATCCGCAAGGTGGAACTTAATGCAGCCAAACGCCATGTCCTGGCCGGGAAGCTCAAGAAAAAGGATGAAGCGTCTTAATAGTCGCTCATAATCCCCTTCAACAGGGGGCAAAACCTTGATTATTGTCCTTTTCTCTGCAACCATTATCCATGTCTATTTATAATGCAATAATCAAGGTTTGACCCCAACTCTATTTTATGAAGCAATGGAGAACAGGAACAAAATCATGGAAAAAGACATCAGACAGGTGATTCAGGATGGTGAAAACTCCCTTGTTGAATTTAAAACACCGGATGTCTCACCCCAATCTCTGGCCGAAGAGATATCTGCATTTGCCAATGTCAGGGGCGGAGAAATTTTTATCGGGGTTTCAGATGACGGCCGGGTGACCGGAATTGATACAGCACGTATTAAAAACCTGGAGGAAGCCGTGATGAATATTTGCCGGAACAATATTCTCCCCCCGTTGATTCCAATGTTTGAGACAACAACCGTTGATGGGAAAGTGATTGCACGGGTCCAGGTTTCAGAGGGGCTTGAAAAACCATATCAGACCGCTTCCGGAAGATACATGATCAGGGTGGGCAGCACCAAAAGAAATTCCTCCAGGGAAGAGCTGGTGCGGCTGTTCCAGAACGCGGGTGTGGTTCACATTGACGGGAAACCGGTCCCCGGGGCATCAAAACAGGACCTGGACCTGGATAAAATCAAACGCTATTTTAAAGATGTGTATGAGTTGGACATGGGAACCATGGATGAATCGGAGACCAGGGCCTTGCTGGTTAATGCCAGTCTGGCTGAAATCGTGCATGCAAAGCTTTGTCCCAGCATGGCCGGGCTGCTCTTTTTCAGCAGAAAACAAGGGCTGATCACCGCCCTTGAAAAATACCTTCCCCAGGCTGGGATTCAATTTGTTTATTATCAGGATCAGAATCTTGAGGATATTTTTGACCGGCTGGACTGTTATGAGCCAAGTCCGGAAGCCATTGACACAATCCTTCATAAACTTAAGCTGAATTGGAAAACATCATCCGTGATCCGGGGCCTGAAACGGGAAGAACTCAAATTTCCCCAGGGCGTTTTACGGGAATTGCTGGTAAATGCCGTGGTTCACCGGGATTACAGCATCCATGGAAAAATCCAGATTAAAATGCAGCCCGGAACGATAGAGATCACCAACCCCGGCCGCCTGATCAACACTGTAACCATTGAAAAAATGAAGGCCGGTATTTCCATCAGCCGGAATCCCATTATCTTAAAATTCATGCAGAACTACAGATATGCCGACCAGTTGGGAAGGGGCATACCCATGGTATTCAGAAAAATTTCCACAATGCCTGGGTTCAGCATTCACCTGGAAGCCCGGGACGACATGTTTAAGGCAAGGATTGAGTTTTCGCCTGCGTGATACTCGATCATCGAGTAATACACCCCATAATCTGATTAAAAT
>DATFIL010000624.1:0-4976 GCA_035270145.1 Desulfobacter sp.
CCCGGAAGAGCGGGTATCAAGGGATTTCATCCTCAATGAAAAACCCGATGTCGTGGTCAATGTCATGGACGCCTCAAACATCAAGCGCTGTCTGTATCTGACATTCCAGGTCATGGAAATGGAAACCCCGATGGTTCTTGATCTGAACATGATGGATATGGCGGATAACCGGGGCTTAATCATAAATGTAGAGGCACTGACCCAGATTCTAGGAGTGCCAGTGGTGGCCACGTCCATGAGACAGAGCCGGGGAAAACAGGAACTGTTCGACGCCATAGCAGACACGGCACGCAAAAAATCGCCCCATGCCCTGTTCAAGGTGGATTACGGGCCTATGGAAGGAAACATCCGCAATATCTTCGAAATGATCCGGCAGGATCAGGGCGACCTTGGGGCATATCCGGCCCGCTGGCTTGCCATCAAGCTCATGGAAGGCGATGAAGAGGTCCAAAAACTGATCCGGGAAAAAGGTGCCCAGGGTATGGCAATCCTTGAGCGTGTGAAAGAGTTGAGCAATCAATTTGAAGCGGAACATGATCAGGATACAGCGTTTGCCGTAGCCCAGGCCCGATATGTGGCAGCGGACAAGCTGGTTGCCGACTGCGTGACCGTGCCTGCCGAAAAGAGAAAGCCCATGTCCGACCGGATTGATGCCGTGGTCTGCCATAAATTCATGGGTCCCCTGGTTCTGGTGGGGGTGATCTGGCTGCTTTATTACCTTTCCATTGTCCAGGGATATAACCTGACCAACTACACCTGGCCGCTTCTGGCCAAGCTGCGGGGTTTTGTGGCAGCCATTGTACCGGACCCGGGGTTCATTGATGTACCCCTGATTTCGTCATTTGCTTTGTGGCTGATTGATTCGGTGAACGCGTTACTTAATTACATTCCCATTTTCTTTATTCTTTTCGGGTTGATCGCCGTCATGGAAGACAGCGGCTACATGCCGCGAATGGCATTTATCATGGACCGGCTTTTCAGCCGGTACGGCCTTCACGGCCAGTCCACCCTGCCCATGGTGCTTGGCGGCATTTATGTGGGCGGCTGTGCCGTGCCCGGTGTCATGTCCTGCAAAGGCATCCCGGATGAGCGGTCCAGGCTGACCACCATTTTGATTATTCCCATGCTCAATTGCCTGGCCAAGGTGCCCCTGTATGTGCTGCTGATCAATATCTACTTTGCCGCCCACAAGGGTCTGGCCATGTTTTTTATTTCCACCATCAGCTTTTTAATGGTGCTGCCTGTCTCTAAATTCCTGACCACCACGGTACTCAAGGACAAACCCACCTCCCCCTTTGTCATGGAGATGCCCCCCTATCATCTCCCCACGATCAGGGGCGTTGTGGGTCGGGCCGTGGAACGGGTGTGGCTGTTCATTAAAAAAATCACATCTATTGTGGTGGCATTGGCCGTGGTGATTTTTATCCTTTTGCAGTTTCCCGGTATTTCACCCCAGCGCCGGGCCGAATTTGAGGCTCGAAGAGATCAGGCCATTACCAAATTCCGAAGCAGCATTACCCAAACACCCTATGCCGAAACATTGGCCGGCGACAAGCTTATGGAGATGGTACTTTATTGGAAAAACTACAAAAATAAAAGAATGCTGACCAGGGGTGCTGAGGCGAATGCTGCACTGAATGATGAATTCAAAAAAATCAATCCGCAATTTTTTGTCATTGCCCGGCCAGGCAAGGATGAGGTGGCCGGAAAGGTGAACAGATCTTTTAAAGAGCTGTTTAGAACCCGGAAAGGGCTGCTGCTGGAAATGCGCAAGGAGAGAATTAATCAAAGCTTTCTGGGCAAGATGGGACGCGCCCTGGAACCTGCCACCCAATTTGCGGGATTTAACTGGCGTATCAATGTGGCACTGCTGTCAGCCTTTGCTGCCAAGGAAAGCTCAGTGGCCACCCTTGGCGCGTTGTATGAACAGAATAATGATGGTGGCGATGGTTCCCTGGAATCGCGCATGGCCAAAGAGGAAGAAGGATTTACCCCGCTTCATGCCCTGGCCCTTATGATGTTCATGGTGCTTTACCCACCGTGTCTGGCCACTTCCATTGCCGTTAAACTGCAATCCGGATCTGTCAAGTGGATGCTGTTCGGCATGTTTTACCCCATGGTGCTGGGCGTCGGTGTGGCCACGTTTATATTTACCGGCGGCACCCTTCTGGGACTAAGCGGACTCCAGGCCATGGGTGTCTTTTACGCAATCGCCCTGTGCATAGCCATTGCCACAGGATTTATAAAAACAAAATCAGAATTTGAAGATGCCCGGCAGATGTCCATTGCCTGAATGGCCACCTGCCGGATTAATCGGACTAATTTTACTAACCTACAAGGAGAAAAAAATGAAGCTGAAATTATTTGTATTCCTCTTTTCCGCAATGATGTTTGGATTTTTTCTGATCCAGCCAGCCCAAGCCCACACCCCATTGTGTTCCTGCTATGACAACGGAGATGGAAGTGTGACCTGCGAAGGCGGATTTTCGGATGGATCTTCCGCTGCAGGCGTCCAGATGCGTATTGAAGACAGTGCCGGAAAAGTCCTGCTCAAAGGAAAAATGGATGACTACAGTGAATTTACCTTTGACAAGCCCGCCGACGACTACAAGGTGACGTTTGATGCCGGGGAAGGCCACGAAATTACCGTACACGGCAAGGAAATCTTTTAATAACCAGCCACTGCATACTTTTTAAAAAGGAGCGTATTTTGAAAATGAAACATGTTATCACCACCATCAGCACCCTGGCCATTCTGGCACTTAGCCTACCGGCATTTGCCCACTTTCAGATGATCTATACACCGGAAAGCGCCTTGACCAAGGGAGGTAAGATCTCCTTGGCCATCGTTTTCACCCACCCATTTGAAGCCGGCCATACCATGGACATGGGCACACCGGAACAATTTTTTGTTCTCCGTTCACGGGGCGAAAACACCCCAATAAAGACGGACCTGCTGCCTTCCCTTAACCCCATTACATGGACCAGTCTGACCAATGCAGGTGCGGCCTATGAAACCGAATACGCTGCCAGAGGCGGAGATCATATCTTCTGCCTGGTACCTGCCCCTTACTATGAAGGCGAAGAAGATGCATATATTCAGCAGTCCACAAAAATGATTGTCAATGTGGGTGGAGAGCCTGGGGCCTGGATGGACCCTGTGGGGCTTGATTGCGAAATCGTTCCCCTGTGCAAACCCTATGACCGCTGGACCGGCAATGTATTCCAGGGCAAAGTGCTGTTCAAGGGAAAACCCGTTTCCGGCGCAGAAATTGAAATTGAATACATGAACCACAAACCCTTGCTGGATAAAAAAGCGTTTGCCAGGGAAGCTTCCGCCGTTGCCCCCCAGGCGGCCTTTGTACTGCAAACCATTTTTGCCGATGACAACGGCGTATTCACCTTTGGCATTCCCAAGTCCGGATGGTGGGGATTTGCAGCTTTAGGCCTTGACCCCGAAGGGTCTTACAAAGGCAAAGAGTGCTCAAAGGATGCGGTGATCTGGATTCAGGCCAAAGATATGAAATAGACAACCAAGCTTGCCGGTGCCGGTCCTTTTTCCTGTCTCTTAAACATGATTTCATCTCTTTTCCCAATGAGATAATCAACACAAGGGCCGGCACTGTCCAGCTTTTTAACTGTTACAGGTTAAAAACACCATGAACCGCCGTGTTCATGGTGCCTCCAGGGCAGATCTTATGTACCCTCGTATCCATGTTTACCATCTTTGCCACAATTATAAATTGGTAATAAACGCAAAACACTCACCCCCCAATTCCACTAAACCAGACACCTGACCATTCATGCCTAACCGCGTCGGCACAAGCCGGCCTCTGGTTCCGGGTGCCTTTTTTATCCCATTTGCCGCACCCGGAACCAGTCAGGTTTGGTATACGCCTCTGCCAAAATATATTGACGGTATAACCCGGCTACATTATTCTGACTACGCGTCAATCGGAAGCAGCCCCTGTCTTTATTTTAAGGCTTTCGACGCCAAAGGATTTGATTTATGCAAAAACGCTGTTTATTTCTGTCAGACATCTCCTGGTCGGAGATTTGTCTGATTTTTGTTTTTATTACGCTTTTCACAGGCTGCAAAGCCGTGGGACCGGACTACAAACCGCCGGATCTTTTCCCTGAAGGGTTCTGGCATGCCCCCATGCAAAAGGGGTTGGCCCAAGCACCGGCAGCCCCGGAACAGCTGGCGCAATGGTGGACGGTACTCGATGACCCGGTGCTCACGGATCTGATTTCCCGTGCGGTTCAAAACAACCTGGATGTAAAACTGGCTCTGGCGCGCATTCGCCAGTACCGGTTACTCAAGGGAATTGAAGAGGCCGATAAACTGCCCACCGTTAATGCCTTGGGCGGGGCGTCTTGGACCGGTACCAGCAATGAGGACGGTACCGGCACAGTTTCCAAGATCTATAGCGCCGGACTGGATGCAAGCTGGGAAATTGACCTGTTCGGCCGGATCCAGCGATCCATTGAAGCCGCGGACGCAAGTCTTTCAGCCCAGCAAGAGGCGCTGCGAGACGCCCTGATCAGTCTTGTGGCAGACCTTGCCGACAGTTACATTGATGTACGCACAGCCCAGATACGCCTTGATGTGGTCCGGCAGAGCATTGATTCCCAGACCGAATCCTTCCAGCTCACCCAGTGGCAGTACCAGGCTGGCCTGACCGATGAACTGGATGTCCACCAGGCCCGCTACAGCCTTGAAAATGCCAAAGCCCAGATTCCGACCCTTGAGTCCACCCTGTCCGAGGCCATGAACCGGGTGGCTGTGCTCTCGGGTCTTGCCCCCGGCATCCTGCATGAAAAGCTGACTTCCCCCAACCCCTTGCCCACACTGCCGGCGACCATTGCCGTGGGGCTTCCAGCAGATGCCCTGCGAAGACGGCCCGACATCAGAGAGGCTGAATACGAACTTATTGCCCAGACCGCCCAGGTAGGGGTGTCCAGGGCAGACCTTT
>DATFIL010000625.1:0-2522 GCA_035270145.1 Desulfobacter sp.
GATATCGCCTACGCAAAATCCAAAACTGCCCATGAACAGCTTGGAACCAAGACCTGTGCCCATGGGATCGCGGTAAACGCCCACAATCCCTGTGATGGCACCGCCATAAGCTTCCATGTTGGAAGGCGAATTATGGGTTTCACCTGTAATGACATAGTTGTTTTCATCATCGAAAGAGCCCACACCGGCATTGTCCCATAACACCGACACCACCCAGTCTTTGGTATCTTTCAGGGCCAGGGTGGGTGCTTTGATATAGGTGTTAAACAGCGAATTTTCCTGCGTGGTTTCATCGGTTTCCGTATCCGTATACCTGAAAATGCCGTTAAATGTGTTGTGGCAGCAATGATCCGACCGGGACTGGGAAATATATTCTAACTCCACATCCGTAGGCTTTGACAACCCCATTTGCGCCCGCTCTGCCAGGACCCGTTCATCCAGGAAATACCCCCGGATCACAGGAATATCCCTGGGATTCAGTGACAGACTGCGCTCATGGGAAATTTTGGCAAGGATCTCATCGGTATCAATATCCATGGTGTCAAAACCGGGCGTATGATTTAAAATAACCTTGGCAGGTTTTACATCCGCCCCGATCTTTTTGTCCCATTGGTCTTTGCTGAACACTTTGTATTGCTGAATAATGCCATTGGACAAAATCTGGCCGGCGATCTTTTCAGCATCTTCACGGGTCAGATCAGCCCCTGTCAGGCAGTACCGCTTAGATGTATAAATGTTTTCATGGGCTGAAAATTCTTTTTTAAGAAGATCCCTGACTGCCTCCACAGCCGTAGCCCCGGCATTATCCCGTACCCCTGGACGAAATCCCACCCAGATACAGAAATGAAAGTCAATGTCTATAGGCGCAAGGCTGGATTCCTGAATAACAGGATTAGTAAACACCTCCCGGCGTATGATTTCCAGTTCGCCCTGACCCAGATCAGACTCTACGGTCACGATATTAATGCAGCGCGCATCATCCATTTTAATACCGAAATAAGCACTGGCCTTTTTCACCAAAGCCTGGCCTTCGGCATCCCTTAAATCCTGCTTTAACGTGATTTCGATGTTGGAAATCATTGTAATCCACCGTTGAATAATTTGACTATGTCATTATAAAAGACAAAAATTATTAAAGTCAGCAGCAGAGCTGCCCCGAACTGAACCATTCTCTCGCGCACCTGGTCGCTGACAGGGCTGCCTTTAACCGCTTCAATGCTTAAAAACAAAAGATGTCCCCCATCTAAAACCGGGATGGGGAATAGATTGATGATCCCAAGATTGACGGATATGAGCGCGATAAACCATACAAAATTTTCAAACCCGGCTTTGGCCTGGTCCCCGGCCATCTTGGCAATCATGATAGGACCGCCCAAATTGTCCGCAGACACGGCCCCTGTAAACATTTTTACCACGGACAAAATCGTCAGTGTTACCATTCCGTAGGTATCGGATACGGCACGAACCCCCGCTTCAACAGGGTTTAAAGGATGATGAAAGGTTTCGCCGGTGCCGATAATACCAATCACAAACCGGTCCACGGTCTCCCCGAACAGATTCTTGTCTTCCCGTATCCTGGGTGTAATCGTAAAAGAATGTACGTCACCGTCCCGTTCCACAAGAAAGGCCAGGGGCTTACCGTCACTTTTTGAAACAATCCGGGAAATGTCTTCAAAAGAGTCAACAGGTGTGTTGTCAATTTCCTTTATGAGATCCCCTTTTTTAATGCCTGCCTCTATGGCCGCAGAACCATCCATCACCTGACCCACCTGGGGCAGTCCCATGTACACGCCGCTGATTTGATATAAAAAGTAAAAAATCACGATGGCCAGAAAAAAATTAAAGGTCGGGCCGGCAGCGGCAATCAGCGCCCTTTGCCCTACGCTTTTATGGGTAAAGGAGAGATGACGGTCTTTTTCATCCAGGGCTTGAGCCGCTCCGGGTTCCTCTCCGGTCATTTTAACATATCCACCCAGCGGAATGGCGGAAATACAATAATCGGTCATTCCCCGTTTTATTTTAAAAATCTTTGGTCCAAACCCCAGGGAAAAAACCTCAACCCCCACACCGCAGGCCCGGGCGACAAGGAAATGACCTAATTCATGGACAAAAACCAGTACGCCAATAACAATGATAAATGCAAAAAGAGAGTGCCCCATATCGATTTTCCTAACCTTTTTTACGCAAGATTTTGGACCAGAGATTGCGCTTTTTCCCTGGCCCAGCGATCGGCTTCAATAATACCTGAAAGCTCAGGATTGTCAATGCAGGTATGGGCCTCCATGACCCCACGGACCAAGGTGAAAATATCAGCAAAACCGATACGTTCTTTTAAAAAAGCATCCACGGCAGCTTCATTGGCAGCATTCATGACAGCAGGCAGAGTCCCGCCCCTGCGGCAGGCTTCACAGGCAAACCCAAGGGATGGAAAGCGTTTTGAATCAGGGGCATCAAAGGTCAATCCATCCATGCCGGCAAAATCAGGGAAATTTAAGTTAAGATCCATGCGGTCCGGATAGGAA
>DATFIL010000626.1:0-14808 GCA_035270145.1 Desulfobacter sp.
ACACCCTGTGCAAAAGTCGGGGTCTGTCAAGATTGTTCGAGCCCGGACAGAATTTGTAATTACTGGACCATTACGGAAAAATCATTTCAACAGGGGCGGATAAAGATCATACTTGTTAATGAGGACCTGGGATTTTAAACAGGCTTTAATAACGGATTTCAAAATGTGTTAATGCTGGATCCACTGAAACCGTTCGGGTGTTAACATCCTTTACCTCTGAAAGCGTGGCACCCTTCCGGCACCAGGCCAGCATATCCTGTATCTTCTCCTCTTCACCCTGGAACAGGGCTTGGACCGATCCGTCGGGCATATTTCTGACATGGCCTGATAAACGCCGATCCCGGGCTGCCAGTTGGGTTTCATGTCTGAAGTATACGCCCTGTACCCTTCCTGTAATGGTCACTTCTACAGCACAAAGTGGGTTCACTTTCTGGTCTCCTATGTATTTGTGTGAAAATTTCTGGTTTTTCAGGTTCGCCTTTTTCAAGGCATCCGGGCCGAATTTTGCGAGCACCGAAAAAGATCCGGGTTCTCCCGCTGTTCCACTGATGCAAAAAATGCATCCATGTCCACATGGAGGATCATGGCATGAAAACTCCTCTTGGATCGGGTTCAAAATTGCTGTATTATTTTATTTTACCACGAAAGAACACGAAGTTCTTGAAGATATTAGCGTACTACACTTCGTGTTCTTAGCGCACTTCGTGGTTTTAATTTAAAACTCGATCATCAAGTGAAAGTATTTTACCTTTATGACATTGGTCAAGAATTAATTAAATCATTTTAAAAATCAAGGAAAAAAGGTGATATTCAGGCAGGTTTTATTTGCAGTATGGGCTATTCTTTTGCTTTGCCTTTCAGGCGGGCTTTTCGGATGCTCATCCGATACGCCCCCAAAGGCGGCCTCATCTGAGCCAACTTCCAATGAAGGGCTTGCGCCGCTGGTGTATCAAAAATTGCCGGACAAAATTCTATGGCTCACCAATGATACCGATCCGGTCTTTGCCTCGGACAATGCCCAAAAAGGCGGGATGCTCCGGGAGGCCATCATGAATTTTCCCATGACCTTCAGGGTGGTGGGACCGGATTCCAACGGCTCTTTCAGAAGCGCAATTCTGGACAACCAGCTTTCTTTGATCAATATTCATCCTGTCTCGCGGCGTATTATCCCTGAGCTTGCCACCCACTGGGCCTATGCCCCGGATAAAAAGACCATGTATTTCAAGCTCGACCCTGATGCCCGGTGGTCGGACGGGGTGCCGGTTACTGCCAGGGATTATCTGTATACCCTTACATTCATGCGTTCTGAACATATTGTGGCACCCTGGTATAATGATTATTACACCCGGGAGATCGAATCTGTTACCGCGTTTGATGATTACACCATTGCGGTAAAAAGTACCAAGGCCGTGCCGGACCTTTATCTGAAACTTGGCATCAGTCCAACGCCGGAACATTTTTTTAAAACCCTGGGGGATGATTTTATATCCCGGTTCAACTGGGCTGTTGTGCCCAATACCGGGGCCTACCAGATCAGTGATTTTAAAAAAGGGCGGTTTATCCGGTTTTCCCGTAAAAAACAGTGGTGGGCCAAGGATCGGCGGTATTTTAAAAATCGGTTTAACGTGGATTCGGTGCTGTTTACCGTAATTCGTGATTTTAACATGCAGTGGGAATATTTTAAGAAAGGCCGGCTGGATACGTTTGGTATGGTGCTGCCCAAATTCTGGCACCAGAAATCCAACACCCCGGTTATTAATAAAGGCTATGTGGCACGTATCTGGTTTTTCAATGATCTGGAACAGCCGTCCAGGGGACTGTGGCTGAATCTGGACCGGCCCATATTTAAGGATATTCGGGTTCGGCAGGCCTTTGCCCATGCCATGAACATGGATAAGGTGATCAAACAGGTTTTACGGGGGGATTATTTTCGGTTGCCCCAGGCCTTTTACGGATATGGAGACTATACGGATTACACCATCAAACCCCGTGGGTACGATATTTCAAGGGTTGAATGGCTGATGGCGCAGGCCGGCTGGCACAGAGGGCCGGACGGTATCTGGCAGAAAAGGGATATGCGGTTTTCCGTTACCGTGACCTATTATCTGGAAGAGCATATGCCCCGGCTGGCTGTTTTGAAGGAGGAGGCACTCAAGGCCGGCGTTGACCTGGAACTGGAGCGCCTTGATCCCACGGCCATGTTCAAGAAGACCCTGGAGAAAAAGCATGATGTGGCGTGGATGGGGTGGAGTGCCGGCATCCGGCCCTCCTTCTGGCAGGGGTGGCACTCGGACAATGCACATAAACCCCAGACCAACAACATTACCAACACGGATGACCCTGAACTGGACAGGCTCATTGACCAGTATCGAAACAGTCTGGATGAGCAGGAACGCATCAATCTGTCCAGAACGATTCAGAATAAGATACATGCTATCTGTGCGTATGTGCCTTCATATATGGTGCCCTATGTCCGGCTGGCCTACTGGCGATGGATGCGGTTGCCAAAATTTCACGGCACCCCTGTGTCCAATGGTTTGTTTGATCCTTTTGGTTCGGCTACGGGCGGGCTTTTCTGGATTGATGATCACATTCGGAAACAGACCCTTGCCGCCATGAAAGCAAAACAGGTGTTCGCCCCTGTCACCATTATTGATGACAAATATAAGAGAAAGGTCTCGCAGGAATGAATCAAACGAATCGTCCACCGCTTTTAGCCGTGAAGCATCTTGGGGTTGCATTTCAGACCGACCAGGGACAGGTGCTTGCCGTGGATGATGTCAATTTTGAACTCAAGTCCGGGCAGGTGCTGGGGATTGCCGGAGAATCCGGGTGTGGCAAGAGTGTGACAGCTTTAAGTTTGATGCGGCTTTTGCCAAAACCTGTGTCAAAAATCAAAGACGGTGAAATCCTGTTTAAAGGGCAAAATCTGCTTGACCTTCCCATTGAGGCCATGCGTAAAATCCGGGGCAAAAAAATATCCATGATTTTCCAGGAGCCCATGAACGCATTAAACCCGGTTCATACCGTAGGCCGGCAGATTGCAGAAAGTTATTCCCTGCATTTCCCGGGCATGGGGACAAAAGAGAAAAATACTGCGTCGTTGCAGATGCTTAAAAAGGTGGGCATCCCCGATGCCCGGCAGATCATGAAAAAATATCCCCATCAATTGTCCGGCGGGATGCGCCAGCGGGTGATGATCGGCATGGCACTTGCCTGTAAACCGGATATCCTCATTGCCGATGAGCCGACCACGGCCTTGGATGTAACCGTACAGGCCCAGATTATGGACCTTATTTTTCAATTCCGCGATACAACAGGTATGGCTGTGATTTTAATTACCCATGATCTTGGATTGATCGCAGAGAACTGTGACAGGGTTATTATCATGTATGCCGGTACCGTGGCGGAGAGCGCTTCCGTGACAACCCTGTTTCGCCACCCCTTTCACCCTTACACCAAAGGACTTTTACAATCCATACCGTCCCTGGCGCAAACGGCGAAAGAACCGCTTCCCACCATCCCCGGAAATGTGCCTGCGTTGTCTGAAATGCCTGTCGGGTGCCGGTTTGCCAAACGCTGCAAAAATGCATGGATGCAGTGCGAAAAACATCGCCCCCGGCTCATGTCTGTCTCTTCCAGCCATTTTGCCGCGTGCCATTTGGTTCATGATGGCGAAAAAAAATTAAATTTTAATAAATAATTCTTGATTTTTAAGCAAAAGCTAATAATATACGATTAAAGCTGCAGATTGCAGGGCTTTGAAAGTTTCGTTCTAAGGGCTGGACCCCCATTTGTTGGTGTGGCAGAACCTGAGTTTGAAACTAAAATTATTCACTACAAGTAAGGAGAAAGTCGCAATGGCAAATGGGATCGTAAAGTGGTTTAATGATGCAAAAGGATACGGATTTATCGAACAGGAAGAGGGACCTGACGTATTCGTGCATCATACCGGCATCAATGCAACAGGCTTTAAATCTCTTAATGAAGGTGACCGGGTCACTTTTGATGTGGAGGACGGACAGAAAGGACCTGCAGCGGTCAACGTAACTGTTCAGTAAGTCTATTCTCAAAGGGTTTTTGAACGATGGTTCTGTTCAGAGACCCTTTTTTGTGTCTTTATTTTCTGCCTTTGTTTTAAAATTTTTTGCCTGTTGCGACAATCGGTGCCCCCCCCATATTTAAAAAAAAGCAAAATAGAATACTTTTTGTAATAATTCAACTAAAAAATGCATTTTTTGTTTTATTTCTGGCGGATGTCTTCCAAAATAAAACCTTCTGCGCGGTGTGAATCCAGAGGTTTTGAAAAATAATATCCCTGGATAAAGTCGCAGCCGATCCCCTGGAGCGTTTCAAGTTGGTCGTTGGACTCAATGCCTTCAGCAATAACTTCAAGGTCCAAGTTCTGGGCAAGGGTAATAATGGCTTTGGCGATTTCAAGATTTCTATGGTCCCGGTTGATATTCTCCACAAAGGACTTATCCATTTTCAAAAAATCCAGGGGGAAGTTTTTCAGATAAGCCAGCGAGAAATAACCCGTGCCGAAATCGTCAATGGCAATTTTTATCCCGCTTTGTTTTAACCGGTTAAGATGAAGCATTACAGCCTCAGGCTTATCAATTACAGCGCTTTCCGTCAATTCCGCTACAAGGCAGTGGGCCGCAAGTCCTGTTTCATTCAATGCGGCGTCTACAATTTTTTCAAGATTATTGTATGAGAACTGCTGGACAGAAATATTGACGCTTATCGTAAGATGTTTATGGTCGTGAAATCGGTCCTGCCATGTTTTAATCTGCCGGCAGGCCGTTTCAATCACCCACTGACCAATGGGGATAATCTGGCCGTTTTCTTCGGCAACGGGGATAAAATCCGATGGCGGGATAATCCCTCTGGTGGGGTGCGTCCACCGGATCAGCGCTTCAAATCCTTTTAACCTGCCTGTTTTTGAAAAAACAATGGGTTGATAATATAGGGTAAACTGTTTTTTTTCTAGTGCTGTTTTTAGATCGTTTTCAAGCTGTAGTGCATCATGGGTTCTCTGGTGAAGTTTTTTGCCGAATATCCTGAATCTTGATTTTCCTGTTGTTTTGGCCCGGTACATGGCAATGTCCACATCCCTTAAGATATCATCAACCCGGATGTAAGAAGCCGTGTCAAGTATAATACCGATGCTTGCACTGATCAGGACTTTTTTTTCTTTCAGCATAAACGGCCGGGCGGTCTCATCCCGGATTCTTTTGGCAATAGCAATAATCTGCCTGGCGTCGCTGATCTCCTCGAGAAGTACGGCAAATTCATCCCCGCCCAGACGGACCACCGTGTCCATGCTTCGGACGCAAGATAAAAATCTGTGGGATGCTTTTTTCAACAACGTGTCTCCAGCCTGGTGGCCTAAATTATCATTCACCCATTTGAAACGGTCCAGGTCAATCAGGAATACAGCGGAGTGTAGGTGTTTTTTTCGTTTCTGGCGTTTTAACGTCTGCTTAAGGCGGTCTAAAAACAGCGCCCGGTTGGGCAATCCTGTCATGCTGTCGTAAAATGCTTTGCGGTATAATTGGTCTTCCAGGGCCTTGCGTTCACTGATGTCCTGGTAAATGAAAAATTCACCTTGAATAAGATTGTTGATCAGGATGGGAAAGCCAAGAAGAGAAACCGGAATAAGCCGTCCGGATTTATGTCTGCGTTTGGTTTCCTTTTCAATGGTTTTTCCGGTTGAAATGGCTTGACGTACGGTGGCAGTTTCAAGGCGCAAATTTTCCGGTACAATTAAATTCATGTTTTGGCCGACCAGGCTTGCGGCCGGATACCCGAACAAGTTTTCAAATCCTTTATTGGCATGGATAATACGGCCGCCGGCATCCGTGGAAGCCACGGCTTGGGGTGATCCGTCAAACAGCTGCTGGAACCTGGCCCCGATTTGCTGCAAGGCTTCCATCATTTTATTGTACCGGGCTGCAATAATACCGATATCTGAAAAAGGGTCGGCAGGCACTCGCAGGGACAGATCTCCGGTCTGTTCCTGTGCCTGCATGACGCGTAGAAAATCAAAGGTTTCGGTTTTGGCAGCGTGCTCGGAAACATTTAACCCCATTTCCTCCTCTTTGATGGATACGCGCAAGGGTGATATTCGGTTGATTTTTCTAATGATCAAAAGGGGAATGATAAACCCCACAAAACAGGCGGTCAGGATGCCTGTGATTTGAACCAAAAGCTGGGATATAAAATCCAGGCCTGTTCCGAGAATTTGCGGGTCTCCGAAAAGTGCTACGGCAAGTGTGCCCCAGACACCACATCCCAGATGGACCGGCACAGCGGAAACCGCATCATCAATGCGGTAATGGAAAAGAAGCTCTTCAAATACCAGGCACAGGGCCCCGGCCGCTGCACCGATGAATATGGATTCTGCAATGGTCACGCAGTGGCAGCAGGCCGTGATGGCCACAAGGCCGCCTAAAGAGCCGTTGATGAGAAAGGTGATTTTGAAGGCTCTGCTGACAATGTAGCCGATGAAAAGATAGAAGGCTGCCCCCGAGGCTGCGGACATAATGGTTTTTACGATAATGCCCGGCACACGGGCGTCCATAGCCAAAGTGGATCCGCCATTGAATCCGATCCAGCCGATCCATAGAAGAAGAGTGCCCAGAACAGATAAAGGCAAATCGTTGCCAGGGAAGTCTACAGGCTTGCCGTCTTTCCCGAAACGCCCTTGTCTTGGGCCGATGACAATCAAGGCGGCCAGGGCCACCCAGCCGCCAATGCTGTGAACCACGGTGGAACCTGCAAAGTCCACAAACCCTGCAGCCCCCAGCCATCCTGCAGTGGTCCCGCTGTCAAGACCGTTCCAGGCCCAGTGACCGAACATCGGATAAATGATGGTGGAAAGCAATGCAGCCACCTGAAGATATGAAGAAAATTTCATTCGTTCGGCCACAGCGCCTGAAAAAATGGTTGTGGCCGTGCCGCAGAACATGGTCTCAAACAGGAAAAAAGACATTAAATGAAAGTTGTCTCCGAATTCCGGCATGAAACCGGTCGTGCCGATAAGACCCCAGCGGGAAAGTCCGAACATGAGGCCGAATCCCATCAACCAGAATCCTAGGATCGAAAAGGCAAAATCGGCAATATTTTTTATTGCAACATTTATACTGTTTTTGGGCCGGGTAAGCCCGGATTCAAGGCACATGAACCCCGGCTGCATTAAAAAAACCAGTACCGCCGATACAATGACCCAGAAGTTGTCAATAATTTCGCTGCTCATTTTGCTTTTTTCTGTATTGTGTTTATATGTGTGGCATTAATATTGTTTTTTTGTCTTTTATTGAGTACATTTATGTTATTAATTCTATCTTTTTGTGTTTATCTACAAGGTTAAAGAAAATATCATATAAGGAAAATTTCCGGTTTTGTCAACAAATCACCAGAGCATCTGGATACTTGATATTTGGGGGAGGCCATTGATTCGGATTTCTGCTCTTTCCCTGTTTTTCAGGCTTCTTGGCCCTTGGCCATGAATTTAATGTCTTGTTTTGATCACAATAGCAGGGTGGTTGAGTTGCGCACCTCTCGGCGTACCCCGTCCTGGTCGGAGGAGGCGATAAAAAGCTGCAGCCCAAGATCCGTGGCAAACCCCAGGATCTGGTCGCGCCTGCCCGTATCAATCCCGTAAAACGCCTCGTCAAACAGCAAGGCATGCCGCCGCATTTTTTTACCCCGGTACATAAAATGTGCAATGGTCAGGATCAGCAGGTAATTGGGCACAGCCTGCTCTCCGCCGGAGCCTAAGCTTTTGCTCCTCCGGTCAATGACCTTGCCTTCCTCATCCAGGGTGGCCACCCGCATCTCATAGCGATACCAGTTCCGGTAGTCCAGTTCATCGGGGATGGCCCCGGCCTCGGTGGCGAGTATGGTGTCACGGTTGTCTGCAAAAAAAGATTCCAGTTCTGTTTCACCCTTGGGGTCAAAGGGGTTGATTTTCTTGATAATATTGATCAGGCGCTTGTATTCATCCAGGGGGCGTATGGTAAAGCTGTACCGTTGGCCGCCAAAGGACCGGTTCTTGAGCAGGGTGTTGATTCGTTTTCAATCGATACCAAAATTTGCGTTTGCGGTTGTCACGGTATCCGCGCAGCCGCTGTTTTTCGATGCGAAAATCAACCAGATTCCACTGCTCAAGCCGGTTCAGATCGCTGCGGAACTGGTCCTGGTCATACGTCTGTGCAAGTCCTTGTTGTGCCGATAATCCCCCGTTATAGATGTCCTCATACAGGGGTTCGAGCTCATAATCGCGTTTGAAAAGCAGGAGCCGGTATAGAGAACTTACCGCTCAACAATAATTCCCAATGACTCAAGCTGATTCAAAAATGCCTTTTTTTTCCCTGGCAGCACAACGATATGCGCATCACCTGCGGGCAGGCAAAGTTGGTTCAACTGCCGGTTTGATAAGATTTGTTTTCGCGCCTGGGAGTGGCATTCATATAATGTTGCCGTCCCTTTATCCACGACGGCTGCTGCCATATCCATCATTTCATCAAGCATATTCATCACCAGTTTGCCCGGATTTCTTGAGGTGATGTCATTTAAAAAGGCTTTAATATCAGAAATTTTTTCACCGTTTTTAACGGCCATGGCAAGGGTTGATTCTGAAATCTGCCATTGTGACGTCTCTTTTCGATCGGCAATTTTGTCCAAATAGAGCAGGATGTCGGCTGACGGCGTACTTTTGCCTTTATATTGGATCAGGGTATCCACAATGCAAAACGCCTTGGCATCTTCCGACCCGTACTGTTCTGACGCCCCGAGAACATAAGCACCAAGCCTGTTCATCCGGATATACATCAATCCATCATATACGCTTAAGTAGTCGTATTCATCTGCGCCCCAGTTGTCCCTGAAATCCTCCCGGGCATATTCCGGTTTTTTGTAAGCAACATCCAGAATGCCCAATGTAGCGCAATATTCAAAAAAATAGACCAGCATGTAGCGCAGCTGCAACAGGGGCCAGGTATAGCAATAGTCTAAGCTGCCATAGTGGGGGTCAATGATGTAAAGTTTCCCCATGTAATTTGCCATCTCAAAGTCAAGATCCTCGGAGAGCATATATCGTGAAACCTCATCAACAGATACCCAGCGCCCCTCTTTAAGATGCGACAATACATTGTTTATGGCAGGGCGCCTGCGGACGGGAGAGAGCAGGGCGCGTCCCTTGGCGGCTTTCTGTCCTTTGATATGTGTTACCCGTGAGAATTCGTCAATCAGCGTTGTTTTTTCCCACTTTTTCCAAATGGTTTTTATGCCGTAAGCCAGGTCTTTTTTGGCCACGGCCGTCCCTTTTTTTGTCAGTTTCAGTGTGTTGCCGTCCAGCTCCGCCATGCCGCCGCCCTGGAGAAGAAGCGGCCATGCAAAGGATTGAAGCGGACCATATTCATCATCTTCATAAAAATCACCGTCATACAACGCCGCATTTATTTTTTTCATGGTGGCTGCTGTTGGCCGGCCGGTTTTGCCGCTTACCTTTAATTTCCCGTCATTGACCATATCAATCATCATGCTCAAATTCATTGCAGCGGCAAGCTCTGTTTCACGGATAATCAAATCTTGAAAGTCTTTTTGGGAGCTGTATTTGATGGATTCGGTTTCGGGCTGGTGAAGAATGGTTTTTAATTTATCCTGCAGATCCGTTGGAATCCCGCCCTTGATAAAAAAGAGGAATAACAGATGAAGATCGTCTCGATAAGAATTATGTGACGTGCTTAGGATGGGGTATGCCCCATATTTTGCGATAAATTGTTTGGTTCTGAATTCACCACCCCAGTTAAAAACAGCTTCTTCAAGCGCTGCAACACCCAGCTCGTCCAGTTCTTTGACAATTTCTTCGAGATTTCTAAATACCAGTTCATTAATATGGTTTACCAGTTCGGCTTTGCGGGTCGGCAACTTTTTACTGATCTGAGTTCCCAGTGATTTTAATTGAGGAACGGTATAAGCGGTTAAACCTTGTTTTAATGTTTCAAAATTCTGATTGTTTTGTGTCATATTTTACTTTCTTTTTTTTTAAATTCTTTGATATAGAAGTCGTCATATCACAATGAAAAATAAAACAAAACCCGACATAGAATACGACCAATGCATATGGAACAAAACAACAGTATTAATCAGTACAGACAGCTCCCTGCCGTAATGCAGCGGATTATTCAATTACTTTCCATACAGGTGTTGCCATTCAGGCAAAAAGACCTTTTGGCCTGCCTTGACACCATAGGGAGCAACGATAAGGCCGGTGGACCACTGGCCCTCAAAACGCTTCGTGGGATGCTGAACCAGCTTGAAAAGCAGGAACTTATTATTAAAAGCCCCAAAGGCGTTTCCTGCCCCGTTTCCCTGTTGGGTGTGATTCAAGACGTTGTGAATGAAGGCTGTTTTGATGCCATGGCCCAGGCTGTTTTAAACGTATGCCCGTTTCCGGATAAAACATTGCATAGTGTTCAGCAATCCGACAAAGGCCGCTTTTCATTTCAAAATCGGGCGGAATACTTAAGAGCCGTGCGGATTTCCGCCTTCAGCCATGAGCGCCTGGCGGATATTGAGCTGGTATACAAATCGGCCATGCAAAATCTACCGATGCAGTATCAATCGGATTCTGTGTTTCTGGAAGTATTCCATCGTCCTTTTTCCAAGACGCTGTTTGATAAATTCCCGGTGTCAACCCGCATGAAAATTCTTTCGATTATTTTAAAGGATGCCGCAGATACATTGGTACCGGCAGAAGATGCGCTAACGTATTTTATTTCCCAGACAGATGGCAAAACGGTAACTCCAAAACATGAATCTTTGCTCAAAGTGCTGCTGCTTTGTGGAAAAACAGATGCATATCAAAAAATTTTGCAAACCCAAAACAGCGCGCCATCCAGCCTGATTTGTGCGCACAACGCCTGTTTGCAGATGCTTAAAGGAAAATATGGCCAAGCCTTGGAAGGGTTTAAACAGGCATTGACGCTGAAAAAGAGCAAAAGCCGTAAGAAAAATATTTTTCTGGATGGCTACCCCGGTCTTTTTTTTATACTGGCCCTTGCGGCAAGCAGTGATGGCGAGGATCATCGTACCGCATTAACCTATATCGATATTGCAAGAAAAATCAATCATGACCATGGGTTCGCCATAGTGGCCATGCAGGCGGTCTTTGATGAAAAACTCGGCAGTCCGGGTGACTCTCCCTGGTTCGATTTACCTTCGGCACGCATGACCGGCCCCATGGATATTTTTTTAGATATTCTTAGTTTAAGCTGGGCTGATGCTCCAATTGAAAAAAGAAATTTAGACCGGCTGGAAGAGATTGCAGATAAAGCATCCGCTTCATCATATGTCTGGTTGGAAGCTGAAATAAGCGCGTTGCTTGCTAAACTGGGTGTTAAAAAGCAAGCCAAAAATAAACATGCAAAGGCCCTTCACCAGGCCATGGGGACCAAGACGCTTACAAACCTTGTAAAACCGGTCCCCAAATGGGAAAAAGACCTGAACCGTCTGTTGAATATCGGAAAGTCCCTTGACGGGGACCGGAAAAAAACGGCAAGCGGCGAACATCCGTATGACGAACGGTTGATCTGGCTTTTGTCATACAGTGAAAGATACAACTCATGCCACATTACGCCCCGTCTTCAGAAATTAACGAAAACCGGCACCTGGACCAAAGGACGGCCGGTGGCATTGAAGAATTTATATAATAATCACAAATCCATGAAACATCTCACTGAGCAGGATCATCAAGTTTGTGACGCCATTGAGGCGGAAACTTACTATACAGGGTACCGGCAAAGATATTCGGAAACCTATTATGAAATTGATGACGACAAGGCATTACCTGCGTTGATCGGACATCCGCTTTTGTTTTTTGAAGAAGATATCACCACGCCGGTTGAAATCGTGGAAGGGGACCCGGAACTGCGCGTCCGTGTTGAAAAAGGAAAAATCAGTGTAACCATGCATCCCAATCCCCGAAATGACGATGCCAGGGTGCAAATTACCAGGGAAACCCCCACCCGTTTAAAACTGGTCCGGTTTTCACACAAGCATCTGGAAATATGTGAGACCCTGGGAAAAAACGGGATGAAGCTGCCGGCCAAAGCAAAAGAGATGGTCAGCAAAGCCATGGAGTCCCTGACATCTTATATTCCGGTACATTCCGATCTCGACGTTGCCGGTGATGCACCAGGAGAAGAGATTCCGGCAGATCCGACACCCCATGTCCATGTCACCTCACATATGCAGGGGATCAGTGTGACCATACTCATACGGCCGCTCAAAGAGTATGGCGCCTACTTTACACCGGGGCAGGGCGGACGGCATGTCTCCGCTCAACTAGGCGGTGCCCGGATTCAAACGACACGGAATCAAAACCAGGAACTGGAAGAGGTCGCAAAGATTCTTGACGCCTGTCCCACGTTGGGTTCTTTTGAACCGTTCAATGGCCAATGGCAGATCGAAAATCCCGAAGATGCCCTGGAAATTCTTTTTGAATTGAAAACCTGTGAACATGACTTGATCCTGAAATGGCCCCAGGGTGAAAAGATGAAGATTTACGGCCAGGCCGGTTTTGATAATTTTCAATTGTCAATCAACAAAGACAGGGAGTGGTTCAAAGCATCAGGCACACTGTCAATTGACCAGGAATTGTCCTTTGACCTCAAACAGCTTATGGCCATGCTTGAACAACCGGTTGGCCGTTTTATTCCTTTGGACGATACGACATTCCTTGCAATTACCCGCTCGTTAAAAGAGCGGCTTGAAGAGCTGAAATCTTATTCAACGCCTTATAGAAACTCCCTGCGATTTTCACCCTTTGCCGCCCTGGCTGTGGAAGAGTTGACAGATGCACTGGGCTCGGTAAAAAGTGATCTTGCCTGGAAAAAGCATGTAAAAAAACTGACACAAATTGTCACCCCCCAATTACCCTCAACATTGAAGGCAAATTTGAGGGATTACCAGATAGCCGGATTCAATTGGCTGTTTCAACTGGCCCATTGGCAGGTCGGGGCATGTCTGGCCGATGATATGGGGCTTGGGAAAACAGTTCAAGCCCTTGCCGCGGTGCTGCTTGGTGCAGGTGACGGGCCTTCTCTTGTGGTTGCACCGCTGTCCGTGGTCAGCAATTGGGTTGATGAATGCCGAAAATTCGCTCCCACTTTAAATCCTATTGTTTTCGGACCCGGAGACCGGCAGGAAACCCTTGATACCCTGGGACCTTTTGATGTACTCCTTGTCACCTACGGTCTTTTACAAATTGAAGCGGATAAGCTTTCCCAAAAAAATTGGCAGACCGTTATCCTGGATGAGGCCCAAGCCATTAAAAACATGCAGACCAAACGTTCAAAGGCAGCCATGAATCTAAATGCCGAATTCAGGATGATCACCACTGGAACGCCCATTGAAAATCATCTCAGCGAACTGTGGAATCTGTTTCATTTTCTGAACCCGGGGCTGCTTGGCACATGGACCCGCTTTAAGGAGACTTTTGCCACACCCATTGAGCGGGATCAGGATAAAGCTGCGTCACAAAGACTTCAAAAACTGATCAAGCCTTTTATTCTGCGCAGGATGAAGGCGGACGTACTAAAAGATCTTCCAAAGAAAACGGAAATAAACCTTGAGGTTGTCATGAGTGACGAGGAGGCCGCGCTTTACGAAGCAAGGCGGCAGCTGGCTGTTGAATCCATAGAAAACAGTGACGGCACAACAGGGCAGATCCACTTGAAAATTCTGTCAGAGCTGACAAAACTGCGGCAGCTTTGCTGCAATCCTTCCCTCATTTTGCCGGATACAGCCATTGAGAGCTCGAAATTGAAGTTGTTTGGTGAATTGGTGCATGAGCTGTTGGAGAATAACCATAAAGTACTTGTGTTCAGCCAGTTTGTGAAGCATCTGTCAATTTTAAAATCCTACCTGGATGGGGAAAAAATCGCTTATCAGTATCTGGACGGTGCCACATCCAAGACCATGCGTGAAAGCCGGATAAATGCGTTTCAACGGGGAGAGGGGGACCTGTTTCTTATCAGCCTTAAAGCAGGTGGCGTTGGATTGAACCTTACGGCAGCCGACTATGTCATACATATGGACCCCTGGTGGAATCCGGCGGTGGAAGACCAGGCATCGGACAGGGCCCACCGGATCGGGCAGGCACGGCCGGTAACGGTATATCGGCTGATCATGAAGGACACCATTGAAGAACGGATCGTGAATCTTCACAAACAGAAACGCAAATTAGCGGAAAGCCTGCTTGCGGGCAGCGATGTTTCTGCAAAAATATCGGCTGAGGAGTTGTTGTCGCTTTTACGCAGTTGACGGTGGCGGATGAACTATTCAGGTGTTTGAGGTACTGTCTGAGTGGTAAAGTGACAGTTTAAGAATTGATGTACTTGATTGATCGGAAAGGGCGGATAAATGCATGAACCGGACAGTAAAAAAATTAGTAGACCGATTCTGGATATCCAGGGTTTGAAAAAATATTTTCCGGTCACTTCGGGTGTTTTTCTGCGCCAAACCGGTAATGTCCATGCCGTGGATGATGTCAGTTTTTCAGTTTTCAAGGGGGAAACCCTTGGTATCGTGGGGGAATCCGGATGCGGAAAAACCACCTTGGGCCGTTGCATTATGGGGTTGTATCCGTTGACCCAAGGCCGCATTCTTCTGGATGGAAAACCAATGTCCGCCATGACCCGGAAAATGCGTAAAGCGTTTTCAACCCGGGCGCAAATGATTTTTCAGGACCCTTTTGAATCCTTAAACCCCAGGCAGACCGTGCGTCAGATTCTGGAA
>DATFIL010000627.1:0-2780 GCA_035270145.1 Desulfobacter sp.
TAAGGAAAAACTTAAAAATTTAAACATTCCCGTACAATGACAAACGCATATCGATATTTACGGCGTGGCTCATCCCGCTGTATTTGGCGTTCAGGCTTTGGTTTTATTATCATACTTCTTTTCACTGTCATTTTGACAGGACCGGGTTGCGCACTGCTTGGATACCCATTCGGGGAACAGACAGACTCTCATGCCGAAGATATTATAAACCACGTCCAGACGTTCAATGCACAGATTTCCACATCCAAGGGTACAGGTGAACTGATGTTGACCCGGGGCTTTCGAAAGGAAAAGTACAAAATCGCCTGGGCTGCACAAGCGCCCAACCGGCTTCGCATGACCCTGCTCATGTCAGGTCACCCGGTTGAAACCATTGCCTCTACCGGCCAGTGGGTCACCTTTGTTTCCCATACCGGTGCTCATAAGCCCCATTCAGCCGTATCTACAGATCCGGATCTTGGCCCTTACATCAATATCCCGTTGCGTCTGTCTGAACTGGTCAGCCTTCTTCTTGGAAAGATGCCGGAACGCCCCTTTGACCGGGCCTGGGTTCTTCCTGAAAAGCCGGGTACTGTTTTTGCGTCACAGTCATTTTCTTCAGAAATTCAGGAATGGTTAATAAACGAAAGCGGAAGAGCCATTAGATATCGGGTGCTGGATGAAGACAAAAATATGATTTTCGGAATATGGTATTCCCAGTTTTTCAAACGCGATAATTTCATTATACCCGGGGTTATAACCATAAAAAACTGGGAGCAAGGCGTCATAAAAATTTCCATGAAAAATATTATGCCCAATATTCATATAAAAGAATCGGTATTCAGGTTGACAGGATCATGATAATGAACATAATTTAGACGGTGTTATTTTTACCAAACCTCATAAGGAGATAAATATAAATCATGATTCACAAAAATGTTGAACAGGCTAAAAAATCCCAGCAGCCCCAGAATGACGCTGCAAAACAGCAGGCGGAAATGGACGCAATGATCAAGGACAATCTGGCCAGAATCAAAAACAAAATATTTGTTCTGTCAGGTAAAGGCGGTGTGGGCAAAAGCTCTGTATCAGCGAACCTTGCAACAACGCTTGCAAAAAAAGGATATAAAACAGGGCTTATGGATGTGGATGTCCATGGCCCTTCGATTGCCCAGATGTTCAACATGACAGACCTATTAGATATTGCCCCCGACAGCAAGCAGCTGTTGCCCAAACAGGTCTACGAAAACCTCACAGTGGTCTCTGTTCAGGCGTTGATGCAGGACAAGGACCAGGCCGTTATATGGAGAGGTCCTGCCAAAACCGGCATTATCAAACAGTTTGTAGGTTCCGTTGCCTGGGGCGACTTGGATTATCTGGTCATCGACGCCCCTCCGGGCACTGGCGATGAACCGCTCACCGTTGTACAGACCATTCCGGATGCCAAAGGCATCATCGTGACCACTCCCCAGGAAGTGGCCCTTGCAGATATCCGCAAATCCATTTCATTTTGTAAAACCGTAAAAATGGAAACCCTTGGTGTATTGGAAAACATGGCCGGATATACCTGTCCACATTGCAATAAACATATTGACCTTTTTAAAAGCGGCGGCGGAGAAAAAACCGCCAAGGCACAGGGCTTAAATTTCCTGGGTTCCATCCCCTTTGACACCCGCGTCGTGGAATCCGGAGATGACGGTGTGCCTGTGATGGTGTATGAGGCGGACGGCCCCTTTAAACTGGCATTTGAAAAGGTAGTGGATAATATCATAAAGCAATTTGAAGGCTAATTAATTGAATTTGGAAAAAACACCCCGGGCACTGAAATCCCGTCTTGAACAAAGGGAAACCCAAATTCTTGGCACCCGGGCCTGTCTTTCCAAAAATGCTGTTCGGCGGTATTCGGAAAAAAAATCTGATACCGAATACCGCCTTGCTTTTTCTGCGGATGCAGACCGTATTCTCAATTCCCTGGCCTACACCCGTTACAGTGATAAAACCCAAGTTTTTTCCCTGATCAATAATGACCATCTCACCCACCGGGTCCTGCATGTACAGATGCTTTCCCGGGTGGCAAGAACCATTGGCCGGTATCTTGGACTAAACACCGACCTCATTGAAGCGGCAGCCATGGGCCATGATATCGGACATACGCCCTTTGGCCATGACGGCGAGCATTTTCTTTCCCGTCTTACCCAGTCCGCAGGGGCAGGACCCTTCCACCATAATCTTCAAAGCATACAGTTTTTAGATGTCATTGAAAGAAATGGCAAAGGCTGGAATCTGACCCTTCAAACCCTGGACGCCATTGTCTGTCATAACGGAGAAGCCCATGCAAGGACGCTTACCCCGGCACTGCCAAGGAAATTTGCAGACCTTGATACCATCGTCAGGCAGATGCAGGCCGGCACCATAGGGGATGTGCTGCCCATGACCATGGAGGGGTGTGTGGTCCGCATCGCCGATACGGTATCATATATCGGAAGGGATTTTGAGGACGCTGTCCGCCTGAAGATTGTAGTCCGGGACCAACTCCCGGGTAACTGTTGTGAGCATTTAGGGGTCACCCAGGGCACCATTGTTTTTAACCTGGTCACAGACCTGATCAACACAAGCCTTGACCAGGATTTCGTCGGATTTTCCCCAGGGGTGTCTGAAGCCCTGAAAGAACTAAAGCAGTTCAATTACCAATTTATTTACAAAAACCCTTTAATAAAACGACACCTGACAAGCGTTGAAGATATTTTCAAATATTTGTTTGACAAATATATGGACGACCTGGCCAAAGAAAATAGGTCTTC
>DATFIL010000628.1:0-2181 GCA_035270145.1 Desulfobacter sp.
GATACCCGAATCCTGTTTTATAAATTCCAGGGCCGTTTCAATCTGTTCCTGGGAAAAAGCCAATTTTTCCCTGAGTTCCACAGGCGCGGTCTTATGACTGGCACCAATCAGAATTATCTTTGGCATAATGGGTTAATCTGCATCCTGTTCTTATTGGGTAAACCCCTGGTGATGCCCGCCAAGGAAGGAATTCACCCCCAGGAAGGTAAAAATTAGTATGATAAAGCCAATCACGGTCATAATTGCGGAATTGCGTCCTCGCCATCCCGAGTAAAGCCGCAGATGCAAAAGCACCGCATACACCAGCCAGGCACCTACTGAAAACACCTCTTTTACGTCCCAGCGCCAGAAACTGCCCCACACGGACCTGGCATAAATAAAGCCGGTGACAAGCCCAAAGGTAAGCAAAGCAAACCCTGTAGTAATACAAGTATAGGACACTGCATCCAAAAAATCCAAAGACGGCAGGCGTTTGAAAAAGAACCCCGGACTTTTGCCTTTGATGCCCTGCTCCTGGAACAAATAAAGGATACCGGCACCGCAGGCCAGGGCCAGCATGGACTCCCCGGTAAAAATAAGAATGATGTGCCCGAAAAAGAAAATGCCCTTATATATCTTGTCCGGGGCTTGGGTTGCCTCGGGCAGAAAAATGGAAGCAAGCATAAGGACAGTGATCATGGCCGTGGCATACACACCAAGAATTTTTAGATGAAATCGGTACTGCACATAGAGAAACATGGCAGCCATGGACAGGCCGGCCATGGACAGGCTCTGGCCAAGGGTATAGATGGGCAGCCCGCCAAGTGCTGCGCTTTGCAGAACAATGGCAAACAGATGAACCACGGCCCCGATACCCACAGCGCCTAAGGCGGTCTGCTGGATCCGGTTTTTCTGGTAAAACAGATAACAAAAATACCCGGCTGTACTGATCAGGTAAAAAAACGTTGCGCACAGCAAAAGGATAAAAGGAATATTCATAAACATCACAACTCCCTGGTACCGAAATCAGGCATAAGCCGTTCCAGGCTGAAACCGTCACCTAAAACCTTGGCAAGCACGGTATCAATCTGCCGGGTTTGTCCTGCGGCAATCTTTTCAGGCAAATCGGCATCAAGCAAGGCACAAAATATTTTGCGGTGTCCCTTGGGATCATGTCCCCGTTCCAGCAAAATGGCTCTGATGCGGCCTAAAAGAGCTGCAAGGATACCATATTCAGGACCGAAACGAGCCTCTATCTCCATGCGCAGGCACTTTGAAAGGGCCGGACTTGCCCCGCAGGTAGAGACGGCAAATAAAAGATCGCCTCTGTCCACCACTGCCGGCAGAATAAAATCCCCTTTGTCCTGACCGTCAGCAATATTGCACAATATATTTTTCTTTTGGGCAGCCTGCCGTATTCCGGCATTTAACTGCATATTATCTGTGGCGGCAAACGCCAGGCTCATGCCGTCCAGATCCGAATCCTCAAATTTTTTTTTCTTTAACGTAATGGCGGAAACCGGCGTATTTGACAATTCATCTGAAAAGCCAAGGCTGACCACGGTGACCCGGGCACCTGCCCGGGCAAGGCCAAGCGCTTTTCTTGTTCCCACGCCGCCACCGCCTGCCACAAGGCAGCATCTGTCTTTAACATCTAAAAAAATCGGATAGTAATCCATCACCTCGTCCCTCATTCGGCCTTGTTTGAGCAGGGGGTTTAATATATATTGCCTGTTAGTTTTTTTCAATGTTTATCATTTAAAGGCATATTGTGATTATCGATTCCCATACCCATCTTTGTTTCCAGGCCGTTGCAAATGACAGAACCCCGTTCTTTAACAACGAACCGGAATTCAAGCTTTTATATGATTCCCCAAAAGCAAAGATTGCAACGGTGTCTCAGCTCATAGATGCCATGGATCGCCATGACGTAGATATCTCCATTCTTTCGGGATTTCCATGGCGCAATCCCGAATACGCAAAACGAAACAATGATGCGGTACTTGAGGCGGTCACCGCCCACCCGAAACGGTTGCGGGGTCTGGCCTGTTTTGATCCGGCCTGGGAAGGTGCGGCAAAAGAGGCGGAACGCTGTATTGATGCAGGACGTTCGGGTGTGGGGGAACTGGCCTTTTATCTGTCCGGCATTGATGATCGGGCTATCCGACTTCTGGAACCTGTGATGGATATGCTCAAAACCAA
>DATFIL010000629.1:0-4156 GCA_035270145.1 Desulfobacter sp.
CCCGGATATGAATGGGCGGTACAATGATACCCATCTCCGTGGCAAACTGCCGGCGGATGGCCTTTATCCGTCCCAAAAGCGTGCCGTCCTGCTGTTTATCCACCAGGGGAATCAGGCCATATCCCACTTCCAGTTCCATGGTATCCAGACGTAGCAGATGATCTACATCCTCGGGCTTTCCGGGCGTGTTGTCCTGATCCTGGTCCTGGGTTTGGGCTTTTTCGATGGCCTTCTGTTCTTCTTCGGTTGTTTCCCCTTGTCTTAAAAAATACCAGGCAATGGTTCCCATAGTAATCCCTAAGGTCATAAAGGGGATGGTGGGAAGGCCCGGAATTACGCCTATGAAAAACACAACCACAGCCCCCACCATGACCGGAGTGGTACTGGAAAATAGATGTTCGGCAAAGGCTTTTCCCATCTTGCTGTCTGCGCCGGAACGGGATACCAGAAGACCTGCGGCCGCAGAGATTAAAAGCGCCGGAACCTGGGAGACAAGCCCGTCACCCACGGTGAGCAGGGTATAATTTCCCAGGGCCTCGGCAAGCGGCATACCTTGCTGCACCACGCCGATGATAAAGCCTGCGCCGATGTTGATCAAAGTGATCACAATGCCGGCAATGGCGTCACCACGGACAAATTTGGAGGCACCGTCCATGGCACCATGGAATTCTGATTCCCTGGCAATGGCGGCCCTTCGCTCGCCTGCTTCCAACTCGTCGATCATTCCGGCATTGAGATCCGCATCAATGGCCATCTGTTTGCCGGGCATGGCATCTAAGGTGAAACGGGCAGCCACCTCTGCGATACGACCGGCACCCTTGGTGATTACCATGAAATTGATGAGCACCAGAATAATGAAAATAATCAGACCCACCACATAGTTGCCGCCCACCACAAAAGCGCCGAATGACATGATGACCGCCCCGGCAGCCTGGGGCCCCTCACTTCCGTGCAAAAGAATCAGCCGGGTGGATGCCACGTTCAACGAGAGCCTGAAAAGGGTCAGCATCAGAAGAAGCGAGGGAAAGATACTGAAGTCAAGTGGTTTCTGGGTATACATGGTAGTGATCAGTACCACTACGGCGAGGGAAATATTCAGCGCCAGAAAAAAATCAAGGATAATGGGATGCAAGGGCAGGAGCATCGCCATAAGAATGCCGATAAAGGCCAGAACCATCAGAATATCTGATGACTCTTTTTTCATTATGTCCATGATACCGACGTTTTCCGCCGCCATTTATCCTCCTTAATGGTATATATGCTTGACACCTGGTGCCAAAAATTTGACTCTTGTTTGAACGTAAAGTTGCTCATCTGCGGCGTTGCAGAAAAATTTGCACCTGGGCAACTTTACGCCCAAACAAGGGTTTTCCGTTCATGCACTATTTAACCGTTTTTAAGCCCGTAAACGTAGGCGAGCAGTTCAGCTACAGCCTGGTAATATTCAAAGGGAACCTGCCCATCAATATCTACTGCTTTATACAAATTCCGGGCCAAAGATTTGTCTTCTACGATGGGCACATCATTTTCCCGGGCAATTTTTCTGATATTTGCCGCCACGGCCCCGGCGCCCTTGGCCACAACCGTTGGGGCATCCATCTTTTTTTTGTCATACCTCAATGCCACGGCAAGGTGGGTCGGGTTGGTCACAACCACATCCGCCTCGGGCACTTCAGCCATCATGCGTTTTCTGGCTGCAGCCATCTGGAGCTGGCGAATTTTAGATTTAACCGCTGGATCACCTTCCGTTTGCTTACGCTCATCCTTGACCTCTTTTTGGGTCATTTTCTGGTCTTCTAAAAATTTCCATTTTTGGAAAGCATAGTCCAGGATGGCAACCAAAGCCATCACTATACAGACTTTTATGAAAATCCAGAACGATTTAATAAGAAGAAATAAAAGAATCTGGGCAGTGGAATTATCGTACAGGTTGAGCACGTTTAAAAGTTCATCTTTTGTGGCCAGATAGCAGACCAGTGAAATCACGGCAATCTTAACCAGTGATTTTACAAATTCGATTAGAGCCCGGGAGGTGAATTTTTGTTTAAACCCGTTAATGGGATTCAGTTTGCTTAATTTGGGCTCTATGGCTTTCCAGGACACATGAAAACCGACCTGGGCGATGTTTGATATAAGCGCCACAACGAAAACCGCTGCAAATACGGGCAGACACATCAGAAACATCTTTTTGGCGTGATAGATCAGCAACACAGTCAAATCTGCCGGGGTCAGTTCCGGTACCCGGTCAAACATAAAATTATAATGAAATACCTCTACACAGTTTTGGTAGAAAAAAAATGCCGTGGCATACAATGCGATAACACCGCCCAACAAGACAAACACCGAAGGAATTTCCATGCTTTTGGCAACCTGGCCTTCCTCCCTTGCCTTGTTGAGCTTTCGCGATGATGCGTCCTCGGTTTTCTCGCCGCCACTCTCGGGATCTTCAGCCATATATTATCCTCCGCCCATATAAAATAATAATGCCAGAAACAGTTTTCTGCAAGGTTCAATGTAATTCCGGGTAACAATGGCGATGATCGGCAGGGTCATGGAGAAAAATATCAGGCCCACGGCGATTTTCACCGGAAACGCCACAATCATGACATTGGTTTGGGGTGAAAATTTTGCAACCAGTCCAAAGCCCGCATTGACAAAGGTCAGGGAGGCAATGACCGGGGCACTGATTTTAACGGCATCCACAAACAACCCGGCTGCCACATCCATAACCCGGGGAGCTATCGCGGGATGCATGACAAACCCGCCCACAGGGACCAGTTCAAAGCTGTCAATCATGGACATAATAATAATGTGATGTCCGTTGAGTAAAAGAAAAATGACCAGGCAGACCCAGTAACCGATTTGATCCATGATGGATACATTTCCACCGCTTTGGGGATCCATGACATTAATCATGGCAAACCCGATCTCAAAGCCGATGATTTGACCGGCTAGCTGGACCGCGGCAAAAAAAATCCGCAGGCAAAGTCCCAGGGTAAAGCCCACCAGAATCTCTGCCCCCAGCATTAGGCCAAAGGTGGGGACATCCCTTGGGAAACGGGCCGGATCCACAGGCACCACGGTATAAAATAACAGGGTAAGCACCAAAGATAATGCCAATTTCACCCGGGTTGGAATCGCAGAAGAACTAAAAATAGGGAACAAAAATAAAAAAACCGACACCCGTGCCAGAACCAGCATAAAGGTTCTGAAGCGGATGGGATCAATGAGATCTAGCAGTTCCACAGCTGTCTTTTCCTTTCGACAGGTTGTTACGGATCTGTAACAGCCTGTCGATCACCGGATATACATGGGTATATTGGTAATAATATTGGTGGTAAAGGACATCATCTTTTCCATCATCCATGGGGCAGTAAACAAAAGTCCGAGAAAAACGGCAATGATTTTGGGTACAAAGGTCAGGGTCATCTCCTGGATCTGGGTAACAGCCTGGAATATACTGATGGCAAGACCTGCAATCAGGCCTAGACCCAGCATGGGCATGGACAAAAGAATAGTCAGGATGATGGCCTGTTTGGCAAGTGCTATAACAAATTCAGGGGTCATTTTATCTTATACTCCAAAACTTTTGATCATTGAACCTGCAATCAAGTTCCAGCCGTCCACAAGGACAAAGAGCATCAACTTGAAAGGCAGGGAAATCATAACCGGGGGCAGCATCATCATGCCCATGGCCAGCAGCACCGAGGCCACGACCATATCAATAACAAGAAAGGGAACGTATAGGATAAAGCCTACGATAAATGCTGTTTTAAGCTCGGAAATCACAAAGGCCGGAATCATTGCCAGAAGTGAAACATCATCCCTGGTTTCAGGCTTTTTCATGCCGGCCTCTTTGACAAACAGGGCAATGTCTGCTTCCCGGGTGTTGAGCAGTAAAAATTTTCGTATGGGTTTCTGGGCTTCGTCAAAGGCTGTTTCATAGGAGATTTCACGTTCAAGATAGGGATTTAAGGCTTTGTCGTATACCTCTAAAGCCACGGGTTTTATAATAAAAAACGTCATAAAAAGTGAAAGTCCTATAATCACCTGGTTTGGCGGACTTGATTGGGTACCGATGGCCTGGCGCAAAAAATGAAACACCACCACCAGACGGGTAAAGGGGGTCATCAGGATCAAAATGGCCGGGGATAGG
>DATFIL010000630.1:0-2995 GCA_035270145.1 Desulfobacter sp.
AAATCCGGACGTCTCCCGGTTTAATCTAAAGCGGATCAGATATAGCGTTGAGGGCCAGGCGTTTGACATATCGTTTTGGGGGATCTTCAGCCTCAGTTTCATCGTGGGCATCGTGGGCGGGGTGTATGGCATCGGCGGAGGAGCCATTATTGCGCCGTTTTTTGTGACATTTTTCAGGCTTCCGGTTCACACCGTGGCAGGTGCCACACTCATGGGAACCTTTATCACCTCAATTGCCGCGGTTACTTTTTACCAGCTGATAGCCCCTTTTTTTCCGGCCATGTCCGTAGCCCCGGACTGGGGCTTGGGGCTCTTGTTCGGGCTTGGCGGGATGGTCGGGATGTACCTGGGTGCGTACTGCCAGAAATATATTTCGGCCAATCTGATCAAATGGATGCTCTCAGGTATCATTCTTTTTACCGCAACCCGGTATGCGGCTGCGTTTTTAGGCCTTTAAGGAACGAGTCTTAAAAGTCAGTGGCTTTCTAATTCAAATTTTATTACGATGTCAAACTGATCGTTCATGATTCAGGGTTGGAATTTTTTATATCCAACTGGGAGCGGGTCGTTATAAACTAAATTTTAGGTGTAAATACGAATGGGTATAGCTTCTGATATTGCAATTATTGTTGTGGCCGGTTTAATTGGCGGCCTTGTCGCCCAGAGAATAAAACAACCTTTAATTTTGGGATACATTCTGGTCGGTGTCATGGTGGGTCCGTTCACTGGGGGCGTCACAATTTCAAATATTCACGATATCGAATTACTAGCTGAGATTGGCGTTGCGCTTTTGCTTTTTGCCCTGGGACTGGAGTTTTCACTAAAAGAATTAAAACCTGTGGGCCGGATTGCATTGATCGGCACTCCGATACAGATGCTGCTGTCAATTCTCCTTGGCTTTGGCATCGGTAAAATGTTTAACTGGCCTTTTACCGATGCGCTCTGGTTTGGGGGACTCATTGCCTTATCCAGTACCATGGTGATTCTTAAAACACTGATGAGCCAGGGGCGAATGGGCACCCTTTCAAGCCGGGTCATGATCGGCATGTTGATTGTTCAGGATCTGGCCGTTATTCCTTTGATGATTATTCTGCCTAAATTAAATGAGCTGGAAGCAGGGCTACCCGCGCTTGGCTGGGCAGCGCTCAAGGCGGCGACATTCCTGTCTTTGATGATTTTTATAGGCACACGACTTATTCCGAAATTACTGGCCTATATTGCCAGACACAATTCAAGGGAGCTGTTTCTGCTGGCAATCACTGCAATTGGTCTGGGCATAGGATATGGCACGTATCTATTTGGATTGTCCTTTGCATTCGGTGCGTTTATTGCCGGCATGGTGCTCAGCGAATCTGATTATGGCCACCAGGCACTGAGCGATATTATTCCGTTAAGGGATATTTTTGGTTTGCTTTTCTTTGTATCGGTGGGCATGCTCCTGGATCCGGCCTTTTTGATTAAAAATTGGCAAAAAATTCTGATTGTGGTTTTATGCGTATCTTTAGGCAAGGGAATTATCTTCAGTGGATTAAGCCGTTTATTCGGCTATGGCAATGTCATACCGCTGGCTTTGGGGTTGGGCATGTTCCAGGTGGGAGAGTTTTCATTTGTGCTGGCCCGCGTTGGCATCAGCACCCATTCAATATCCAATGATCTTTATTCGCTGACCCTGGCAACTGCAATTGTAACCATGTTATTCACGCCGCTGGTTTCGGGATTGACCGCACCATTGTACAGACTGCGAACACGTATGTTTAAAAATGAGCCTGTGCAGACCATCAATTTGCCTGATACGGATTTGTACAACCATGTGGTTATTGCCGGCGGTGGGCGGATTGGGGTTTATGTCGGTCAGGTTCTGCAGCGCCTGGGTCTGGCCTTTGTCATTATTGAAATTGATTACCGGCGGGTGACCCAGGCCAAGAGCATGGGATTTCCCGTAATTTACGGGGATGTCACCCGGGATATTGTACTGGAGGCCGGCAAGGTAAAGGAGGCCAATCTTGTACTTATTACCACACCGGTAATTGATGTCACTGGCGCTGTCTGTGATCAGATTCGCCATTCAAACCCCAGGGCGAATATAGTGGCAAGGGCAGAGGGGCTGGAACAGATGCAGGCCCTGCATGACCAGGGCATACAGGAAGTGGTTCAGCCGGAATTTGAGGCCGGCCTGCAATTCACCCGCCAGGCCCTGCTGTATTTAAATATCCCGGCCACGGATATCCAGGAATATACCGAAGCGTTTCGCAGGGAGCTGTATGCCCCGTTTTTTAATATGCCCCGGGGGGATCACACCATGTTTCAACTGCAGAAAGCCGGTGATCTGCTGGAGCTTAACTGGATAAAACTGGTGGCCGACAGTCCAGTGATTGGCCGGACAATCAAAGAGTTGAGTCTTCGCACCAATGTTGGGATATCCGTGGTTGGCGTGATGCATGACGGGGAGCTGCATCCTAACCCTAATGCGGATTTTCAGTTCAACGCAGGGGATTTAATCGCCGTTATGGGCAACGCCCAGCAACTGGCGGATTTTCAAACGCTGATTTCGCCTTCATAGTAATGGCTGGCAAAAATCTGAGAATAATTGGGGTCAGAGTAAAATTAAGCGTTGAATTCACTCAAGAATGATGCTAAACAATGATCCATGGCTCGATTACAGCGCATAGCACCCAAAGACATTCCCATCCATATCATCCAGAGGGGCAACAACCGGCAGGTTTGTTTTGCATCGGATGCCAATCATGCAGCTTTTGCCGAATGGTTGAAAGAATATTCACAAAAATACCATGTTGATGTGCATGCATGGGTGATGATGCCCAACCATGTTCATTTGCTGTGCACGCCCCGCAAAAAAAATGGTATCAGTCAAATGATGCAGGAGCTGGGAGGTCGTTACGTTCGATATTTTAATTATGAATACAAGCGCACCGGAACCCTTTGGGAGGGGCGTTATAAATCCTGTCTGATACAATCCGACAGGTATTTGCTTGAA
>DATFIL010000631.1:0-2737 GCA_035270145.1 Desulfobacter sp.
GTTAGAAAGTCGGCAAAAAATGAGTCTTAAATTTTATATGCCTTTTCCAGCGCCCCTTATTTTTGTGCGGGTGCAATAAATTTTGAAAAATTCGACAATGAATGATTAAGTTCATAGACCATTTGCATGGTACCATTTTTCACATATCCAGCAAGGCTCTTATCATCCAATGCATATAATTTTTCCATGTCAACACCTTTAAACCCTTTAATGCTTTTTTCTTCCTGGTTGACACGATATTTAAAAGCCCGGTCAACAATTAACCCCTGTTTATCAAGTGGTTTAAACAGCGCTTGGGTTTGTGTAATTTCTTTTTGATACATTTCCAGAGATTTTAAAATTTTTTGGACAGCTTCTGTTAATTCTCCGTCAGCTGTAAAAAGAGGATCTCCCATTCCTGATTTAAAATGGTCCGCTTCCGGGTCAATGCACAGGGCAAGTTTTTCTTCCTGACCCTGGATTGCAGCCAGCATGAACGGATACAACCTGAAGTAAGCCGGTATATAAGGCACTTTCCAGTTTCCCTTCTCATCTATAAAATTATTTTCACCCGGCTTAAGGGAAAGCAGGGCCTGGGGAAGAGACGGATCAGCGTTTAGAAAAACAATGGGATAGTAACGCGAGGCTTGCCGCAACTCTGAAAATGAAAGCTTAACGGAAGAAACATTTTTGGCAAAAGCAAATGAAGTAATCTTGGAAAGTCTTAAATCTTTATGTTGTGAATGAGTCAGGGCCTCAATATTTTTATTCATGATATATAATACCTTATTTATAATGATAGTTTTATCAGCCAAATGTGTGAAAGTTTTTATCATATAACAGCTCTAATAACAAGGTTTCTATTCCTAAAACGCTATCCTTGGATGGTACGATATTTAACTTGACAAAAATGAAAAATTTATTCTAGAATCCAATAATCCTAAAAAGTTTGCTCAGCCTGCATGTTAAGCCAGTAACTCAAATGTCGTTAACTCATTAACTCCAATATGACTTAAGGGGGTAAAAACCGTATGAACTTTTTTTCTTGGACTTTACGAATAATTGCCGGATCATTTCTGATGGTCTGGTTGCCTATGCTTAGTTTTGCATTTACACCTGGGGAGTTTGTCGTTTCACCTGCGGAAATTGATCTAGGTACGGTGCGGGTGCTTCCTGGGTCTTCAGCCGGACCCTACGCCTTCAGTATCTCCGTTGTCGGCGGACCTGTTGCAGATTCGAATGAAGTTGCAGATCCCGATCCAGATTCAGATGAAGTTATAGATTCAGATTCGGATGAAGAGGCCCTCTTTTTTGCCTCCAGCGATGCGGCTTGGTTGATCATAGAGCCTGCAAGCGGCACTGCCCCCGGAAGTATAACGGCAACCGCCACAGTCAGCGAAACAATGGGTTCCGGTGTATGGACCGCCAATGTGACCATTGTATCCGGCCTGGACCCTGACACTGAACCGGTAACGATTCCAGTGACGATTACCGTGATCCGAAGCATCGGGGATTTATTGACCGTTTCCCCCAGCAGACTGGATTTGCAGATGACCAGTGAAAATGTGTCTGAACAAACCTTTCCCGTCACCATTGCCAATGCCGATCCCAACAAACCAACCGATTTTACCTGGAGTGCCCAGACAGATGTCAGCTGGCTGGTGTTATCCGCTGATGAGGGGTCGGGAAATACCACGGTTTCTCTTAGGGTGGACCCGGACGCTATTTATTTGAATAATGACACCGATGGTGACGGTATGCCGGATGCGGCCGTCGGCACCATCACCTTTCGTTCGGACCTTAACGCTGAAGCAACCACTCTGACCGTTAACGCCATCATCCTGTCATCTGCCGAACCTTCGGTTTCGCCCTCACAACTCTATTGGACAGTTGAGAAAAGTACCGCTGACACTGCTTTGACGTTTTCCTCCCAGCGGTTGCAGGTTTTTGGATTTGAATCCGGGTGGACGGCAACCAGTGATATGGGGGTTGTTTCTTTTGCGCTCTACGATGCTACAGGAGTCAAACCCGGGGGGGAGTTGGGGCAGGTGATTATCACAGATGCCTATGGCTGGGTGGAGGTGACCCCGGCGGCAGAGCTTCTTTCTGACATGGATTACGGCACCTACACCGGCTATATCACGGTTTCTGACCTGGATGGGGAAAATAAGATTCGAATCCCTATCACGATCAACATTCGAGAACCCGGGGACGCCGTGTATCTGCCGGTTCCGGAATTCAGGAATTCTTACAGCCAGATGGAAGCGGCTGAATCAAGTCTTATTGATGTCCAATTTCCGGTTCCCGAGGACTTTGTGTACTATTCGACTGCCGAGACCTGCCAGGTGGCAGGGGGGACCTGGATGGATCCGGACAACACCCTGGGCAGCTTGGATGAGTACTGCAGTTTGAATCAACATGCCTATGTGTTGCTGGAACGTCAGGACATGGAGCCCGGAATGGTATACGCAATGACCAAAACCGGCGAACTGGCCCCGGCCTATGAGAATGGCATAAAGGTCTCCGGGGCGGATGCCCTGTCCTATGCGGATGGCCCGGTTTCATATATTCCCTTTGGCCCGCTTCAGATGATCGGCAGTTACGGCACGGTGGTCGTCAGCCTGAGAGTCGGAACCAACCTATCATCTGCCGTGGAGAGTCAACGTCTGCTGATCAGCCTCCAGACCCCGGACGGCCAATGGACAGTAACCGAAGCCTACAATGGGTCCTCTTATGTGTACGATTTTGCCCCGTTAAC
>DATFIL010000632.1:0-5651 GCA_035270145.1 Desulfobacter sp.
AAGATAGTAAGAGCGCCAGCTGTCTGCCCACCTTGCCGGGGCAGATACCCGTTTGAGATACTGGAAAATGGCAAACAGGATGGCCACGGCAGCAATCCCGGTTCGAAGATCAATGGCCAGCATCACACCCAGGCAGGTCAACGCGCCCACAAGGCTGAACTTTTTGTTGTACCACCGGAACCGGGGCCTGAAAGACGGGCTCTCGGCAGACGCCTCAAAATAAGTGGCATAATTGAGCAATCCGTAGGAGATTAAAAAAAACATGGAGACCACCCCTGCAATCAGGTTCAGCCGCCCCATGGAAATGGTGGCCACAGCGATTCCAAATGAGAGCAACACCCCCCGGCGGGGATTGTCGGACGGACCATAGCCTTTGGCAAAGGGGTTAAGAAAGGGAAATATTTTATCCGCAGCCAGGGACTTTAAAATCCTGGGTGCCCCAAGAAACGAGGCCATGGCTGAAGACAGGGTGGCGGAAATAACACCGGCATTTATCAGCCAGCCATACATGGAAATCTGTTTCATGGCTCCGTAGTCACCGGCCAGGGTTTTCAAAGGTGTGGAAGCGGCAAACACCGCAGCCACGGAAATATAGACCAGAATGGATAGAAAGACCGCGGCAAATGTCCCTGTGGGCAGGCTTTTACCCGGATCTTCAAGATCACCGGACATGCTCACCCCTTGGGTAAATCCGGTCACCGCCGGAAAAAATAAGGCAAAAAGAATCCAAAAAGGCGCCGTGCCTTCCCCGGCAACCCAGTTCTCCATTAAAAGTCCGGTATCCCACTGCCGGATACCGCCAATGTAAAAAGATAGAAGTGCCAGGATCAAAAACACCATGACCCCATACTGGAACTTAGTGGCCATATCCGCGCCGACCCATGCCAGCACAAAAAGAAAGAGCAACGCCGTACCTGCAATAAGTTGTACCGTCACATGACCGGTCAGGCCGAGGATGGCGGTCAGGGCTTCTCCGAAACCAATGCAATAAAAGGCAATGGACACGGACTGGGCTAAAAACAGCACAATGCCGATGGCCCCGCCGAACTCTATGCCAAGGGTTCTTGAAATCAGGTAATAGTCACCGCCGCCGCCAACCTTCATATTGGTGGCAATGGCCGCCAGAGAAAAGCTGGTCAGAACGGAAATCAGGTTGGCCACGGCAATAATAATCAGAGCTTTTCCAAGCCCGGCAGCGCCCACCACATATCCTAAACGCAGGAAAAGAATAATCCCGAGAATGGTCAAAACACTTGGCGTAAAAACACCGGCAAAAGTACCCAGCCGGCCTGAAACGGTCTCATTGTTCTCTGATGACATAGAATTTTCCTTTTCTTAAGCTACCTATATCAATGGGGTTGGCCCTGTTTTTCAACGATCATGTTTTGAATATCCGGCAGCCGTTCAAGGCATTCTTCCATACCTTGGCGCATCAGGGCAATGCCCTGGTGGAAATCATCCCAGGCATAAGCGCCCACATTCGGGTAAAGTACAAGGTTTGCGTTTTTTACAAAATCACTGGCGGCCTTACCGTGAACAATGCTGATGGTCTGGGAAATAATCTGCTTAATGCCGGGATCTTTATTTTGTATTTTAGCCTGAGAAGGCTTTGATTCAATGCTTACGGCGATGACCATGTCTGCGCCCTTTCGAAGCAGGACATCCACAGGCACCGGATTCAGAAGTCCGCCGTCCACCATCCAGCGGCCCTGGTGTTTAAAGGGAGAAAAAACGGCAGGAATCGCAATACTGGAACGGACGGCATCCGTAACATCCCCGGTTTCAAAAATCACTTCCTCTTCGTTCAAAATATCTACTCCCACCAGGTAGGTCGGGATCATCAAATCCAAAAAGTCCGCATTGTTTACTGCTTTTCGTACAAGCCGGGCCGCTTTTTCACCCTTGAGTAAGCCTTTTCTGGGCAGGGTATAATCAAAAATTTTTCTGCGCGTGTCAGCCCGGGTTAAAAACAGGTCAATAGTAGACTGCTTTAATTTCTCAACAGAGGCGGTGGCCGCATAAATTCCACCGACAAGCGCCCCCATGCTGCTTCCTGAAATCATATCAATATGGATACCAGCTTCCTCCAACACTTTAAGTACGCCGATATGAGCCCACCCCCTTGCACCACCGGCACCCAGCGCAAGCCCCAAGCGGATACCGGCAATTTCGCGGGCAACAGCCCTCGGCCCCCGTACGGGAAAATATTTAGCAGTATCTATCCGGTCGTTAATCGCCAACTTCGAGCGGTCCACCCAGATGCCCGGTGTCTCAGAAAGCCCCAGACGCTGCTTCAGTTCCTGCCGGGCCACCCCTTTTTCTCCGTATAAATGGCTGACCCCCACCCGGATTCTTCCTAAAAACGCGCTGGTTCCGTAAATTGCCTCAAGCGTTAAAAGCCGGGAGCAAACGTCTCCGAGTTTTTCCTCTGTATTATGAATAAGTAAAAGCGTCCGGTCACACAACCGGATAAACAGTTGTTCCATATCATTAAGGCAATGGGTCAGATTGAAAAACACCACATCATAAGATTCTTTCAGACTGGTCATCAGAACCGGCATAATTTCAGACAACCTGTCAGAAAAACCGGTTTGCAGTTGCAAAACATGGAAGCCTGACAAATGTTTATACCAGTTGATACCTGCGGGGCGATAGCTATCCGGAGACAGAAGTCTGAAAAGGCCCGGGTCCGGGCATTTCATCCGGGTCAGGTCATATTTCTGCATTATTCTGTCAGCTTCAAGGTGAGGCTCAATCACCACCACCCGTTTATATGATTCATCAGAAATGTGAAAGGAAACGGAATATAAAAAATGAGATGCGCCCAGCTCCGGACCTGTGGCTGAAACAGCGTAGAATGTCGGTGTCATGGCCTGATACCCGCCGCCCTCTGCCTCAACACTCATGCGTTTGGCATAAAAACGGCTCAGATACAATCCAATACTTCTATTGGTTTTGATCAGAACGTCAAAATTCTCACGGGTCAGACAAAACACAGTCACATCCAGCGAGGCTTCTACCGTTGAGTTTCTATGCGCCCCAGAAAGCAGGGACATTTCACCAAAAAAATTTCCCCGTTTCAACTCGCTTACAAAAAGCCTTTGCCCATCCGCGTTCTTGAACACCGATACCATACCTGACCGGATCACGTACATGGAATCTCCAGGCTCGCCCTGGCGGCAGATAACATCGCCCTTATGATAAAACTTCTTTGTAAACAACCCGGCAATTTCCCGGATCTGATCCGCGGACACCGATGAAAACAACGGCACCCGCGAAAGAAAGTCATGAAGGGCCTGTAACTCAGTAATCATAAAATTAAATACTCAAAATTGTCCCTGCACCCAGATAGCTCAGTAAAAAACTCCCACAGGCATTAAACTATTTCTTTCTAAATAATTTTTCAACATCCTTGATTCATATTTTTGCCGTTAGCCATTTTTAGCTGAAAAGAAGGATTGTCCTGTCTTTGTTCGTCTCAGGGTTTGACATGGTAAAAACGCAGTGCTACTGTTCCTTTTAACTGCATAGTCAATGGAAGGCTGGGGGCGCCGAAGGCATTCGGCTGAGAAAAAACAGATGACCCCTGTTTTGACCCTTGGAACCTGATCCGGATCATACCGGCGAAGGAAAGCTTTTTTCCTTCCCCCATTCCCCTGCGGCGTTGCCTAAAGACAAGACTGGACCCAACCGATGCTTGAGGTTACAGACCTGGCCAAATCATTTGGTTTGCAGACCATTTTTAAAAATTTTGCCCTGAAATACGGACTGATCAAAAATAACAATTGAAAAAATCCCATCCAAAGGTAATTTTATGAAAACATACTATCGCGCATTAACCATCGCAGGTTCCGACAGCGGCGGCGGGGCCGGCATCCAGGCAGACTTGAAAACCTTCAGTGCCCTTGGGGTATTCGGCATGTCCGCCATCACGGCCCTTACGGCCCAGAACACCCACAGTGTCACCGGTATTTTTCCTGTTCCCCCGGCGTTCATCGGGGAACAGATTGACGCCGTAATGGCGGATATCGGCACCAATGCCGTAAAAATCGGCATGTTGCACGCCCCTGAAGTCATTGAAGTGGTAGCCGAAAAACTCAAACAATGGCAATGCCCCAATGTAGTATTAGACCCGGTGATGATCTCCAAGTCCGGAGACAATCTGCTGCAGGATGATGCCGTGGATGCACTGAAAAAGCACTTACTGCCCCTGGCCACCGTGATGACCCCGAATCTGCCCGAGGCCTCGGTGCTTTTGGGCAGAACCATCGACACCCCGGATAAAATGGAAGACGCTGCCGCGGCCCTGGCAGATCTTGGCTCAGCCAATGTGCTGGTCAAGGGCGGCCACCTGACTTCGGGACCGGGCATTGATCTGCTCTATGAAGCCGCCTCCGGGCAGACAACCCGTTACACGGCGGACCGTGTGGACACAAAAAACAGTCACGGTACGGGATGCACCCTGTCATCGGCCATTGCCGCAGGCCTTGCCCGGGGAGTTAATCTGAAAACAGCCGTTGCCGAGGCCAAAAACTATATCACCGAGGCATTAAAGGCCGGGGCAGATATCCAAACCGGCTCGGGGCATGGACCGGTCCACCATTTTTATGCGTTGTGGGAGAAGGTGTGAATCTGCATCTCACATTCCCGGCAGTTAAAAACCACTTGAAACCGGTGTTTGCCATGGGTTAAAAACAACGACCCGACAGAAGGCTGAGGGGATTTGCCCCTGTCTTTGCCAGCCTTTCCGGGGCACCCCCAAGCCGATGCCAAAAGTGCGTCAAAACATAAAAAATTGCATCCATATTAATAAAAACAATTGACTGCGCTTGTAAAAACACATCAAAATCAATTATAAAAAGGGACGAAAGGAAAAACACTCATGCCCCAGACAGTTTTAATCGTAGACGATGACGCAAAGCTCGTTGATCTTTTAACCGAGTATTTCGGGGAAAACGAATTTCTTACCCATGCCGTCATGCTAGGCGCCGACGCCCTTGATGCCATTCGCGATAACCAGCCGGATATTGTTATTCTGGATATCATGCTGCCGGATACCAATGGTTTGGAGGTACTAAAGCAGATCCGGGCCAAACATACGATACCGGTCATCATGCTTACAGCCAAGGGCGATGATACAGACAGGATTGTGGGCCTGGAGCTGGGTGCGGACGATTATTTGCCCAAACCCTTTAATCCCAGGGAGCTTCTTGCCAGAATCCGGGCCATTCTCCGGCGTCAGAATAATACCGTTTCCGGTTCCGATACGGTGGTTATCCGGGCCGGGGATCTGGAATTGAACCGGTCCACACGAACCCTGACTTCGGATGGGGAAAACGTGCCCTTATCCACCACGGAATTCAATATCCTGGACGTGCTGATGAAACACCCGAACACAGTGCTCAGCCGGGAGCAGATCACAAATATGGCCCAAGGTCGAAACTTTATGGCGGATGAACGCAGCGTGGATATTCATGTTTCCAAATTAAGGGGAAAAATCGAAAAAAATCCATCGTCCCCATTGCGGATCAAAACAATATGGGGGACGGGGTTTTTAACTGTTTGTTAAAATATAGACAAATATAGTCTTGACACAACAAATTGTACAGTGATAGTCATAGACTATGAAATTATCAGAATGGGCAAAAGAA
>DATFIL010000633.1:0-3066 GCA_035270145.1 Desulfobacter sp.
TCCCATCTTTACTTGTGACAATTTGTGTGTCATTTTTATGGCATTGATGTGTCGCTTCCGTGTCACTCCTGTTAATTCTTTTTGATAGTTTAAGAGGGACATGCCATGCCATGGTCTAAACAAGCCGAAGATCTGGAAAAAATATTTTCCATTATTGAAAACCATCCACAAGGGATAGGTATCTCTTTTCTGGAAGAAGCGCTTGTGCAGGAACACGAAACCCGTTTAAGCCGGAGGACCCTTCAACGGCGCCTGGAGCTGTTGATTTCAGATGGTCGTATTATATCTGAAGGTAAAAGTACGGCCCGGGTTTACCGGCTAGTTACGATGCCGGAGGGACCGTCATTGGACAAGGGGCCGTATGTCCCCATGTCTCCCGAAGGGGCCCGTATCCGAAAAGAGATCCAAAAGCCGTTGATGCACCGTCGGCCCGTCGGATATGAGCGGAAGTTCCTGTTGTCCTATATGCCCGGCAAAACATGGTACCTGCCGGAAGGGGTTCGGGCGCAGCTGCATGATATCGGCCGGACCCCTGCCGGGGCCGGGCCTGCCGGAACCTATGCCCGGGATATACTGGGACGGCTTCTTGTGGACTTGTCCTGGGCGTCTTCAAAACTTGAGGGTAATACTTACAGCCGACTTGATACCCAGCAGCTCATTGAATTCGGCCGGGCCGCAGAAGGCAAAGACGTGCAGGAAACCCAGATGATACTGAACCACAAGGCCGCCATTGAAATGCTGGTCGCGGATGCTGACCAGGTCGATTTTGACCTGTTTACCTTCCAGAACCTTCATGCGGTGCTGTCTCAGAATTTAATGCATGATGAAGATGCCTGTGGCCGCCTGCGGCGACGGCCGGTGGACATATCCGGTACAGTGTTCTATCCCCTTGCCATGCCCCAGCAGCTGGAAGACTTTTTCCGCCTGCTTCTGGATAAAGCTAAAGCGATTCCGGACCCCTTCGAACAGGCCTTTTTTTTACTGGTTCAGCTTCCCTACCTGCAGCCCTTTGAAGATGTGAACAAGCGAGTGGCACGTATTGGGGCCAATATTCCCTTAATCAAACAGAATTTATGTCCGCTTTCTTTTGTTGACGTGCCTGAGCGTTCATACGTTGAAGGGCTTCTCGGTGTGTATGAACTCAATAAAATAGAACTGCTGCAGGACGTATTTGTCTGGGCCTTTGAACGCTCCTGCCAAAGATATCTGGCTATCACGAAAACCCTGGCCCAGCCTGATCCGTTGAAAATTCGGTATCGTCAGGAAATTATCCAGGCCGTTCAGGAGGTTGTGAACGGGCGTGTATCCTTGTCCAGACAGGTGATCACGGATCTGTCCAAAAGGCTTGTGCCTGAACAAGACCGGATCGCCTTCTCTAAAATATTGGACCAGGCGTTTTTAAAGTTGCATGAAGGCAGTGTGGCCCGTTACCGCCTGCGGCGTTCCGATTTTTTGGACTGGGTCCGTATTCGGGATGGCGGTAATGGCTAAACAATGGTCGGCCACGGGATAACAATTACCCGCTTATAAGCATTACCCGCTTATAAGCGCCCAAGGATTCTATTTTTGGGGTCCAACGAGACGGCTTGTCACATCAACCGGGGCCACGATCTGTTTTTCCTGTATCATGATACGTTCGGTCTGCTGCCATGCCCCGACATCAATGATGCCGATTTTTGTCCCTTTGTCCGGTTTGATCAAAGGCCGGGTGGCTTTAAGCTGTTTTTGGCGGATGTCGTCTTTGGTGCCTTTATCCTTTTTTTTGATTTGGGCTAAAACTTGGGGCTCATTGGCCGGGTTCACGGCAAATTCCCAGGCTGACAGCAGCGCTGTTATAAAGGATGTTACCGTTTCCGGATGTTTTTTCATCATGGTGCCTGAGGTCACCACCGAGTTGGCCACAAAGGAGACACCGTAGTCCGCAGGGTTGAAGAATTTTACCTGCTCGCCTTCTGCGGCCAGCCTCTCTTCCAGGATAACCCCCTGGGAGTTTCGGTATACCGGCCACACATCAACTTCTTTTTTTAAAAACGGGGTGAAATCAAACCTGACGCTTGAGATGCGGACATCTTTTGAGGTCAGTTCCGCTTTGGCTAAAAGAGTGTTCATGATGGTTTCATCATTCCCCCCGAAGGTAACCCCGATATGCCGGCCCTTTAAATCGGAAAGATTTTTGATTTCAGGCTGGTCCGACCGGTATATCCACTGCATGGGGTTGACCTGGAACAGTTGAGCTAAAACCACCACGTCAGCGCCTTTTTCAAGGGCCCGGATGACCTGATCGGCAGAGGCCACGCCAAAATTTGCATACCCCAGCTCAAGTTCCTTGATGGCATTTTTTCCGGCCCCGCCTTCATTCACAGAGACATTCAGCCCCGCTTTTTTAAAAAAGCCGCCGGTGTCGGCAATGATGTCACCGGCCACAGAAGTGTTGAACAGCCATTTGAGGCGGTAATTAAGCGTATCGCCTGCAATGGCGGGTGTTACAGCAGAAAAAAGCATCATGCAAAGGATCATGAGTCCTGCTCTGATTACGGTGTTGGGTTTAATTTTTTGATTCATATCAGCTCTCCTCCCTTTGGCGCGAACCATTTGGTTTTTATTTGTTCGCCCACAGTTTCCAGAATACCCTGGTAAACCGAGATGATAATACCAATTGAAAACAGGGCCACAAGAATGCGGGCAAGATCACTCTGGTACAAGGCAATGCGTATGCTGTAACCAATGCCTTGATCTGCGGCAATAAATTCGGCCACAATGGTACCGGCCATGGCCAGCGTGGCGGAGCCTGCAATCACTGTGGTCAGCTTGTTTAAATTTTCAAAGGCCCGGATTTTAACTTCCAGCTGCCAGCGCATCCGGCCGGTGGCAATGTAAAAATGTTCAATGTCCTTTATGGGTGAGGCCATGATCCCCAGCACCGAAAGCAGCAAAGGAAAATAGCAGATCATGGAGGCAATGAGCAGACGGGATAAAAATCCGTCCCCTATGAGAATAAAAATGATCGGGGCCAGGGCCACAATGGGATAGGCCTGGATGTTATAGGCCATCACCTTGATAAACGAG
>DATFIL010000634.1:0-7793 GCA_035270145.1 Desulfobacter sp.
CACCGGGTTTAAGGTTTTTCATTGCCTCAACAACCGGTTTCCAGACAGGTGTGGTGTCAATCACAGCGTGCAGCAGTTCCGGTGACGCGTCGGCCGTATCCCCGGCCCAGACAGCCCCAAGCTCTTTGGCAAATTCTCTCTCTACAGGATTTCTGGCAAAGACAAACACCTTTGCTTCAGGATATTTAAACCTGACCAGCTTTAATACCAGATGACCCGACGCACCAAACCCGGTCAGCCCGATATTCTGCCCATTCTCGAGCCCAGTTAATCTCAAAGCGCGGTACCCGATTGCACCGGCACATAAAAGTGGCGCAGTCTCCGTATCCTTAAGCCCATCCGGAATAGGGACGGCAAAGTGCTCCGGAATGGTCATATATTCTGCATACCCGCCATTGGCATCCTTGCCTGTGGCCTTGAAGTCCTCACACAGATTCTCATTGCCGGCCAGGCAGAATTCACATGTCCGGCAGGCTGAATAAATCCATGCAATCCCAACCCGGTCACCAACTTGGAACCCTTTCACATTTTTACCGGCCGTTTCAACCTTCCCCACCACCTGGTGTCCCAAAATAACAGGCAGAACCGGTGGTGCAGTTCTGCCTTCAATTTCATCCAGTTCAGTATGGCAGACCCCGCAGACAGATACCTTAACCAAAATTTCGTCATTTCCCGGAACAGGAACAGGCAGATCAACCAAATCCAGAGGCGTCTGGTTTTCAGCAAAAAGACCAAGTTTTTTCAGGATCATGGCTTTCATAATGAGATTTCCAATTAAATTTTTGTTAAAATTTAAAATATTAAAAGTAGATTTTGAATATCAGATATATTATCGAAGCATTATAGCAAGGGAATTGTAACTTTACAACTGCGCATCCCAGTTGGGACAGGGTAAATGCGTTTGCCTTGGAGGTGATATGAAACTGGTCATTCAGATAATTGCCATGGCGATAGCCTGCATCTGAGCTATTTTGATAATATGTCTCCTTATTTCAAGAACAGTGAACAGGCCAGAATGGCAAACATGACACCGGCGATATCAGCAGTTAACGCTGCGGCAAGGGCGTGGCGGACCCTTCGAATCTGTACAGCACCGAAATAAACCGCCATGACGTAAAACGTGGTTTCGGTGGATCCCTGAAGGGTGGAAACTAAAAAACCTGTATAACTGTCGGGTCCTATGGCCGGATCATTAATAATAGAGGCCAGGATCGCATAGGCACCGGACCCGGAAAGCGGTCGCATCAGGGCCATGGGCAGAGCCTCTGCAGGAAGACCGACATTTGAGGTCACACGTGAAAGCACAGAAACGATCATTTGCAGCGCTCCGCTGGCTTTGAGCATGCCCACGGCCACCAGGATGGCTACCATGTAAGGAATAATCCGCAATGCCACCTGAAAACCTTCCTTGGCCCCTTCCACAAAGACTTCATAAATATGAATCTTTTTGGCCAGCCCGAATCCCAGAAAGCCAACCATTAGACCGGGTAAAATCCAGGGTGACACAGATCGTCCGAAAAGAATGGCCATAGGAATCAGGAACGCCAAAATTCCAAGTGCCAGAATGGAAACCCACAAGGGATACCCCTCTGATCCGTCTTTGAGAGTGTCATCGGGCTGATGATCCTGTGTTGCCGTGCTGCCTCTATAAACATCGGCCTGTTTTTGTGCCGAAAAGCGCTGATAAAATTTGGATACCATAATGGCAATACATGTGGAACCAATGGTTGCAAATAAGGTTGTAGGTAAAATGGCCGCTGGATCAACAGACCCTGCTGCGGCTCTTAAAGCAATGACGCCGGTGGGCAGCAGCGTCACGGAAGAGGTGTTGATAGCCATGAAAAGCGCCATTGCATTCGTTGCCTGGCCTTTTACCGGATTGAGCCTGTCCAGTTCCTGCATGGCCCGGATGCCGAAAGGTGTGGCTGCATTGCCTAAGCCCAATGCATTGGCAGCAAGGTTTAAAATCATGGCCCCCATGGCAGGATGATCAGCCGGTACTTCCGGGAAGAGGCGAACCATTAAAGGTCGGATCAGTTTCGCCAGAATAGTCAGCATGCCGCCTTGTTCTGCCACTTTCATCAATCCGAGAAACAGAGCCATCACACCAACCAGGCTAATGGCTAATTCAACTGCCGCCCCGGCTGAATCGATCATTGCCTTTGAAAGAATTTCCATGGGCATCTGATCAGCCTGCCCGGGGACGAAATGAATCTGCTGCCAGCCGGCAAAGACAAAAGCAACAAAAACAATGATAATAAATATTTTATTCATTGCACTCCAAATGGTTTAGAATCGGTGTTTTTGCTGTTCATGCTTATCACAACCAGCAGCTTCTTAATACTCGATCATCAAGTTTTTAGGGAATTTGTTCAAATTCAAGGCGGAAACAATTTTTAACCGGATGAATATACAACATATTTTGAGGATTAAAATTTTTTTCCAACGCCGAAGTTGGGCAAATTAACAAAAACTTGATCATCGAGTAATAGATATGAGAAAAAATCGTGGTCTGTCCCCCTATTTTTATGATAAAGTTTTTTTCCAGGGGCCAAAAATGTAAATTTCATCTTTTTTGCTCGCTGTACACACGGCAGTTTGAGACCAGCAGATATGGGAGAAACAGATGGAATACGCGAATCTGTCATTCAAAAACATTTTGATACTTGTTTTTCTTATTGCAGCAACCAGCAGTGTCCTGCCGGACGTATCCCGGGCAGAAGACCATCTGCTGACCCTGGAAACAGCCATCAGCACCGCACTGGAAAATAATCCGGATATTCGGATGACCCGCACCCTGATCAAAAAAGCCGAAGCGTCGGTCAAAAAAACCGAAGCGGTCTTCTGGCCCCGGGTGACGGCTTTCAGTGAACTGTCAGCAGGGGATGCCCCGTCTGCCTTTCTGTTTAAAACCATTGACCAGAGAAAATTGCCGCCTGATATTAATTTTAACGATCCCGGGTCGTTCACCAATATGGAAGTGGGCATCATGGCCGGGATAAATCTGTATAACGGCGGACAAAACCGGCTGAAAAAGCAGCTGGCACAAAAAAAACTGGCTGACCGGACCGCACTGGCCCTTCAGACAGAAAATGACCGCATCGCTGCGGTAATCCAGATGTTTTTCACCGCGCTCAAGGCCAGGGAATATATCCTCATCGCCCGGACCTCGGTGCAGACGGTGGAAGAACAACTGGATATGATGATGGTGCGCTTCAGGGGCGGCAGTGTTCTAAAATCAGATATTCTCTCTTTGAAGGTTCGCCTGGCTGAAGCAAAAAAAAATATGGTGGAAAGCAAAAACACCTTTGCCACCACCCTGACCGCCCTGGCCACACTGCTCGGGCACACACCCGGCCATTCTTTTTCTCTTGACCCGGACCCGGACAGCACCTGTGTGGTAACTTTTCCCGTATCCATTGACCAGGCCTGGGCCCTTGCCCTTGAAAAACGGCCGGAACTGCACCGGGCAAAGCAGCAGATCGATATGGCCAGGACAGCTGTGTCCCTGGCAGCGAGCGGCTACCGGCCCCGGGTTGACCTGCAGGCCCGGTGGTATATGGACAGTGATGATCTTTCCTACAATAGATCAAATGACAATTACACCGCCGGCCTGAATTTTGCCTGGAACCTGTTCGACGGCTTTGCCACCCGGGCGCAAATTGCTGAAGCCAGGCATGAACTGGAAAGGGCCCTGGAAGCCCGGAAAAAAATCCGGATGCAGATTTACCAGGATGTAAAACAGGCCTATCTACAGCATGAAAACGCACAACAACGGCTGCTTGTGGCCCGGTCCAGTGTGGAGATGGCCGAAGCGTCCCTTCACATAGTGAAAAAGCGCTATAACGGCGGTGCTGAACCCGTTACCCGGTACCTGGAGGCGGAACTGGATCGAACCAGGGCCGGCATTAACAAAGCGGCGGCATTTTATGACGGCAAAACGGCAAAAATAGAGATTGCCCGGGCCATTGGAACCCTTTCCAGACTCTGGTCACAGGAGAAGTGAAAAAGATGTCTTCACATATTAATAACACGGCCTGCAATTTGATTGCAAAAACAGTATTGTCAGCCCTGCTGGTGCTTGCGCCATACCCCTGCAGGACAGCTGATGCAGATGCAGGGTATCAGCCGCAAAAAACAGTCGAGACAAAGGAGAAGACCGTTGCCCAGACCTATCCGGCCGTGGGAACTGTCCGGCCCAAAAGTGAAACCCGTATCAGTGCCCAGATCAGTGCCCAGATAACCGATGTGCATGTCAAAGCAGGGCAGATCATAACATCAGGCACCCTGTTGATCACCTTAGACAGCAGACAGGCCGCCGCCAGGCTGGAAAGTGCCAGAGAAGCGCTTCGCGGGGCAAAAGCCTCACGGGAGAAAGCCCGCCAGGCCATCAAATCTGCTGAAGCCGCTTATACCAATGCAAAACAGCACGTTGCGCGTATCAAAAGCTTTTATGAATCCGGTGCCGCCACGGAGCAGGAATTTGAAAATGCACAAGCCGGTTTTCTGCAGGCCCGGGCCGCATTGTCCATGTCCCGTGAATCCCTGGTAGAGGCAGAGGCAGGCATCCAGCAGGCCACAGAAACCATTACCGAGGCAAAGGTACACCTTGGTTTTTCAAAAATCATTGCGCCGGTGGACGGAGAAATTATCCGGATCCTGGTGGAACCCGGAGATCTGGCCCTGCCGGGCAAGCCCCTGGCAGCGGTGCGGACCAAAGGTGGCTACAGGGTTGAAGCCCATGTAAGAGAAGGCCTTATCAACACCATTAAAACCGGTTCGCAGCTTCAGGCGGTGATCCCCACCCCCGGCCTTTCTTTGCATGCCGTGGTGGAAGAAATTATTCCCTATGCCGATCCCCAGACCCGCACCTTTCTTGTCAAAGCCGCCATCCCGGCCAAAGAAGGCCTCTATTCAGGCATGTATGCCAAGTTGATGGTCCCGGAAGCCCACAGAACCATCATCACCCTGGACAAAGCGGCGATTATCCATGCCGGACAGCTCGAACTTGTCATGGTCAAAATGAATGGCACCTGGCAGCGCCGGTATATTACAACCATTCCCCTGGACGACACCTGCGTGGAAGTTCTGTCAGGACTGTCTGCCAATGAAACCATAGGCATCGGGGAGGCCCGGTGATATGACAGACAATCAGCCCGCTGACCCCAAAGGCATTATTCCCGCGACAGTCAAGGTATTTCTCGGTTCAAAATTTTCCCTGATTCTCATTATCATTGCCCTTTGCCTGGGGGCGGCCGCCCTTTTGGTCACCCCGAAAGAAGAAGAACCCCAGATCGTTGTGCCCATGGCCGATATCTATGTCAATGCCCCGGGCGCCAGTCCCCGGGAAATCGAGCAGCTGGTATCCATTCCCCTGGAACGGTTTTTATGGCAGATCGACGGGGTTGAGTACGTCTATTCCATCTCACAAAAAGACATGGCTGTGGTCACGGTTCGCTTTTTTGTGGGAGAAGACCGTGAAGATTCCCTGATAAAGCTGCAAAACAGAATATCCATGCATATCGACCAGGTCACCCCCATTGTCGAAAAATGGGTGATAAAACCCATAGAAATCGATGATGTGCCCATCGTCACCATCAGTTTGTTTTCCGACCAGCTGGATGATGCCCAGCTCCACAGAACCGGCCAGGAAGCCCTGGCCAGGCTCAGCCGGGTTAAAAATACCTCCAGAACCGTGCTGCACGGGGGAAGGCCCAGAGAAATCCGGGTTGAACTGGATCCTGAAAAAATGACCGGTTATGGGATTTCCTATATGAATGTGCAGCAGGCACTGAAGGAGGCGGATTTTTCTGTCAATGCAGGAGATTTTTCCAGAAACGACATCCGTTTTCCCGTGACCACCACCTCGTTTATGTATACTGCCGGGGATGTAAAATCTCTGGTTGTCGGGGTTAAAGACCATATTCCCGTGTATCTCAGAGATATTGCCCATATCCGGGATATACCCGGACAATCCGATACCTACACGGCCATCAGTTTTTCCAATGCGTATGCAAAAAAACAGGACAGGTTTGTGCCCGGCAAACGCTATCCTGCCGTCACCCTTGCCGTTTCCAAGAAAAAAGGCGCCAATGCCGTCGCTGTTGCCAAAGAAATTATCGATGAATTTGAGCGGATTCATGAACAGATCCTTCCCCATGGTGTTGATTATCAGATCACCCGCAATTACGGAGAAACAGCTGCAGAAAAAGTGTGGGGCCTTGTCAGTTCTCTGGGATTTGCCATCGTCTCGGTGGTGATTCTTCTGGCTTTTGCCCTGGGATGGCGGGAGGCTTTGATCGTTGCCGTTGCCGTACCTATCAGTTTTTCTCTGGCCCTGTTTGTCAATTACCTGTTCGGCTACACCATCAACCGGGTGACCCTGTTTGCCCTGATTCTTTCTTTGGGTCTGGTGGTGGACGATCCCATCACCAATGTGGAAAATATCCAGCGCCATATCAAAATGGGCCTCCTCGACCCGTTCAAGGCAACCCTGGCTGCGGTTGACGAGGTTCTGCCCCCGGTGATCATGTCCACCCTGGCAATTATTGTCTGCTTTGTCCCCTTGTTTTTCATCACCGGCATGATGGGGCCCTACATGGCTCCCATGGCAGTGAATGTGCCCCTGACGGTGACGTTTTCCACCCTGAGCGCCCTGACCATCGTGCCCTGGCTGACCCTGAAGCTGCTCAGATCAACTGCGCCCGAACTGATCGATCAGAACGATCCGGATCCGGGATCATCAGACCGTATCTCCAGACAAAGTCGTTTGTTCCGCACCTACCGCAGCATTGTCCAGCCGTTTCTGGACTCGGGCACAAAACGCATGGTCTTGTTTGTGCTGGTCATTGTACTGTTGCTGATTTCCTGCTCTCTGGCCCTGTTCCGTCTTGTGCCCCTGAAACTTTTGCCCTTTGACAACAAAAACGAATTCCAGATCGTGATCGACATGCCTGAAGGCACTACCCTTGAGCGGACCAATGCGGTGGTCCAGGATTTTGAAACCTTTCTTAAAACCGTTCCGGAAATCACCAGCATGGTATCATATACCGGGGATGCCTCTCCCATGGATTTCAACGGCATGGTCAGGCACTATTATCTGCGCAAAGCAGGCAATCTGGCGGATATACGGGTCAATCTCACCGGCAAAGATGTGCGTGACCAGCAGAGCCACGCCATTGTTTTGCGGTTGAGAAATGACCTGGAGGCCATTGCCCGTAAAAACAATGCCAAGGTCAAGCTTGTGGAAGTTCCGCCGGGACCGCCGGTGCTGTCAACCATTGTGGGCGAGCTGTATGCGGATGCAGATGTACCCTACCACCAGCTTATCCAGGCCGCAGACCACCTGAAAAAAATCATGGACGAAGAAGCCTTTGTGGTGGACATCGATGACATGGCAGAAACGCTTCATGAGCGCATCGATTTTATCATCGACAAAGAGAAAGCCGCCCTTCATGGTATCTCCACCCGGCAGATCACCACAACCCTTCAGGGTATGATTCAGGGCATGACCCCCGCACATCTGCATTTGCCCAGGGAAAGAGATCCCTTATACATCCGGGTGATCATGCCCAGAAAACACCGTTCCGGCATCGTGGCCCTGACCTCGGTGCCACTCCGGTCCAAAACCGGCAGCATGGTTCCCCTGGCTGAACTGGTGAATGTCCAGATACGGCCCAACCAGCAGCCTATTTATCACAAGAACCTTGACAGAGTGGTGTATGTGCTTGCAGATACTGCAGGCAGGGCCCCGGCAGAGGCCATCCTTGACATGCAGAAAAAACTCGAAAATG
>DATFIL010000635.1:0-4213 GCA_035270145.1 Desulfobacter sp.
CTTTGAATGAGTATGCCACCTGGCGCTGCCAGTGAAAAGAAGGAAGAAAGATGAATTATAAAGAGGAATTTATTGAGTTTCTGGTACAGTGCAATGCCCTGAAGTTTGGTGAGTTTGAGCTGAAAAGCGGTCGAATTGCCCCCTATTTTATCAACACCGGCATGTTTAACACCGGATCAAAGATTAAAAAGCTGGGCACTTATTATGCCAGGGCCATTGACGCCCGTTTTAAAAAAGAAGAATTTCACGGGATTTACGGACCTGCCTACAAGGGTATTCCTTTGTGCATCACAGCAGCCTGTGCCCTGGCCGACATGGGCATTGACAAAGGATACGTGTTCAACCGCAAAGAAGCTAAAACCTATGCCGACAAAAGCGCTGTGGTGGGCATGCCCCTGACCCCCGATACCCGCCTGATCCTGGTGGATGATGTCATCACCTCGGGCAAGGCCATCCAGGAATCCCTGGAAACTCTAAAAGGATGCGGCAATCCCCAGGTTTGCGGCATTATCATCAGCGTAAACCGCCAGGAAAAGGGAAAAACAGACAAAAATGCCCTGGAAGAGGTGGCAGACATCCTTGGCATACCCATTTTTGCCATTGTCACCATACGGGAGATCATTGATTTTCTGCACAACCGGGACATCGGGGGCAACATTGTTCTGGAAGACCAAATGAAAGCAAAAATCGAAAACTATTTGAAAACTTATGGCTCAGACGTTTAAAGCAAGCTATATTGCTTTTCTTCCTCAGCCGCATCATACCCAAAGACCCCAATTCTGGAGTAAACCAATATGAATATTTATCTTAAAACGTTGATTATTGATTGCAGTACAGGTTTTTACAAAATCAACAGATACAAAGTGGGTGACTATTTCGGCCCTGTAGATCTTGGACTTCACCTTGCAAAAAAATATGACAGCCTCAATATCGGCACCGGTCTGCTGGCAGGATCCATTTTTCCCGGATCCAACAGACTGATTTTCACCGGAGACTCTCCGGGCTGGAGCAATTTTTATATCTCCACAATGGGAGGGGCAGGTCTTGTCTTCAATAATCTGGGTATAGATATGCTGACCATAACAGGGCGCGCGCCAACGCCATCTGTTCTTTGTCTAAACCGGGTTCATGGTGAGGAGATCCAGCTGAAGATTGAGCCTGTTGATATTGACAATGTATGGAAATCGGGAAGAATGGGTGTCTACGCATTGACGGATCATGTTTATCAAATGTACGCCAGGGACTACGATAATGACCCCAGAATTCTTGTTACAGGCCCGGCGTCTCTTGCCACAGGACACGGAGCCGTCGCTTCAATGCCGATAAAAAAAGGGAAGATCTCCACTGTTGACACATGGGCCGGACGTGGCGGTTTTGGTTCAAAAATGATGCAGGAGTATGGCATTGCCGCGATCATATACGGTGGTACGTTTATCGATGATGACTTCAGGGACAGAAAAGTCGCCGACCAGTGGTTTGTTGATAAGTATAATAAGAAACTTGCTGCAAAAGATATTGAGGCAACTGTAAAATACAGGTTTGAGCCGAACTTCAATACAGGGGGTACCTTTGGCGTAAATTACGCGACTCTCGGTGGCAAAATGCTGTCATTCAACTATCGGAGCATTTACATGACTGAGGCGCAACGCCTTAAAATTCATGAAGAATTTGTTAAAAATCATTATCTTAAACAATTCAATGAAGAGACGATCAAACCCAAAAAACAGGCGACATGCGGTGAACCCTGCGTTGCTGTTTGTAAAAAAATGAACAACAAATTTAAAAAAGATTATGAGCCTTATCAGACAATGGGTCCGCTTTCAGGAATTTTTGACCAGAGGGCTGCCGAGCTGTTGAACCACCATGCGGACATGTATGGATTTGACGCCATCGCCGCAGGAGGGGTAATTGCATGGCTTATGGAGTGCCTTGTTGATGGCTTGCTTACACCTGAAGAACTGGGAATTTCAAACAACATTCCCAGGTGGGATATCGAAAATTTTGATCTGGTCAACGATTCCATGCACAATGCCAAAATCGGAATGGAAATACTTGATTCAATTGTTGAGAAAAGGGGCATCCTTAATATCATAACCGGAGCAAGAAAGCTTTCCCGAAAACTGGCTGAGGAAAAGGACAGGTCGATCCTTGATAAGCTTGTTTGTGTCGGTTTTGCCCGCACAGGCTGGATGATCCCGAATCAGTACTGGACACCGGGCGTACTCTCACCCATGGCCATTATGGGTAAATATTTTATGCATTACGCAGATGAGTTTGTAGCGCCAAGGGAGCTGGGCCGTAAAAACGGAATCCGATTAAAGAAAGAACTCATACTCGATAACATGGGGATGTGTCGGTTTCATCGTCAATGGGCTGAAGAGATGATTCCGGAAGTAATGGAATCTCTTCTTGGACCTGGGATGCAGAAACTTTACCTGGATATAATTTCAAGGGCTGCAGCAAGAATTAACAGCCGAAACTCATCTGTTTTCTGGGAGAGCGAGAGGAATTTCGATTTTATATATACATTTTTAAAGAGAAAAAAAGAGGTCGATAAAATAGAAGATCCGGAACTGGATAAGTGGATTGATGCTTTTGAAACCAACAAACGAGAGGCCGCATTAAATTTCTGGTACGAGATACATAAAGGAATTCAGGAGACGTTGGCTGACTACTAACGAAGAATTGTCGGTTAACATGTGTATGGAAAAATAACATTACACGGGCTTGATCATAAGATCGGCCATGAGGCTTAACTTACCAATTTCACTTTTCTTCTCGGCCTTGCAGGCAAAGGCCTTTTTTCAACAAGCCATTCGAACATGTTGATCGGCTTGCTTTCAAAAAATCGTTCTGCTGCCGTCGTTCCATTATATTTTTTTAGATGGGCTATGATCAAACTCATCTTACGTTCTGGTATTTTTCAAAACTTTGCCAGAAATTCCAAGTTATTTTCTCTTCAATTTTCAGGCTTTTATTTTTGTCTTGACTTAAATTCGTGCCCCCTGATACAAGCACAACATGTTCAACATGTTGTGCTTGTATCAGGGGGATTAATCTTTTTAAACTTTGGGGCTTTTTAATACATTCTTTAGCAGAAAGTAAGTTCTTATCCCAAATAATTTTAACATCATTTTTATGAAAAAGATGCGGATCAATAAAGTATGGTCCATGTTATCATTTGCAGCATTGGCAACCATTGCTCTGGGGTTTGCTTATCTGATAGCGCGGACCCTGTTTTTTCTCAGTCTTGGCGGTGCCTGGTACGAAAAGACGATCGGATTATGCCTTCTTTGTTCCGAGTTGTTTATTTTGACTCATGGTGTCGGGTATTCTCTGCAACTTTTGCGGGTAGCTGCCAGGGATCGATCCCCGATGCCCCCGCTGCCGGAACTTTCCGCACACCCGCCACCGGTGGCCGTGATTGTGTCATCTTTCAAAGAGCCGCTGGAAGTCATTGAGCAAACGCTGGTCAGTTTTTACAACCTGTCTTATCCGAACAAGCATCTTTACCTGCTGGATGATACGCGGTATGACAATTTTCCCTTGGAAGATACAGAGAAAATGCAGATATACCGAAATGCGGTGGATGTCCTGGCAAAGCAGGTCGGCGTCAGCCTGTTCCGTCGCAAGTGGCACGGTGCCAAGGCAGGCATGATCAATGATTTTCTGGATTTCAGCGCCGGCCGGATCCGCCCGGATTTTCAGTTTACAGGCATTTCGGGTGAAACCCGGCCGGCTGATTTCAAGTACCTGGTGGTATTTGATGCCGACCAGAACCCGTTTCCAAATTTTCTTGAAAAGCTGGTGGCCCGGATGGAAGCAGAGCCTGATCTGGCGTTTATACAGACACCGCAGTATTATACCAATTTTCAACGAAACCGTGTCGCCCGGGCCGCCGGGCTGCAACAGGCCATATTCTATGAATTTATCTGCGAAGGAAAAAGCACAAAAGACGCCATGTTCTGCTGTGGGACCAATGTGATATTTCGACGGCAGGCACTGGAGAGTGTCGGCGGTTTTGAAGAAAATTCCGTCACCGAAGATTTTGCCACATCGTTGAAACTGCATGCCGGAAAATGGCATTCTGCTTATTCAAACAATACACTGGCATTCGGACTTGGTCCGGAAGATCTAGGTGGATATCTCAAACAGCAATTCCGATGGGCACTTGGAACTATTGGCATGCTGCGCGAATTGCTCAGGAATTTTT
>DATFIL010000636.1:0-18725 GCA_035270145.1 Desulfobacter sp.
TCATTCTGAGCCAGGATCAAACTCTCCAGTTATAATCCTTTACTAAAACTTTTTAAGGTCTGCACTTTAAGCCATTAAGCTCAAGCGCATTGTCATTGACCCGCTCTTTTCTTTTTCACTGACCAATTTTCAAAGATCAAATTTTGTCTGGTGTTTCCTGTTCAACAAAACCTGGACAATATACATTTGAGTTTGGGTTTTGTCAAACCTTTTTTCAAACTATTTTAAAATAATTTTGTAATATTTTTTCTTTCCCGCCCGCAGCATGATTTCACAGTCATTTGCATCAGCAGCTGTCACAACCTGTTCAAAGGAACCAAGCCTTGCACCATTAATATAAGCCCCCCCCTGTTTAATAAGACGACGGGCATCGGATTTGGATTTACACAACCCTGCGTCACAAAACAGGTCAACCACAAACATCTTATCCACCACATCCCCTTTACTAAATGTGCTGGTCGGCACTGACGCATCTGCTCCACAGGAAAGCGTTCCCCGGGGGATGCTTGCAGAAGGCAGAAGATCAGAAGGCACCTCAAGCGATCCAAACATAGACGCTGTGGCTTTGAGGGATTTTAGCGCCTCATCTTCTCCGTGTGCAATTTTAGTTGCCTCATATGCAAGAATGGTTTTGGCTTTATTCAAATCCGCCCCTGTCAAGTTTTTTACCAATTCGATCTCTTCCATGGGAAGAAAGGTAAACAGTGCCAAAAATCTTGTCACATCCAAGTCATCAGTATTTACCCAGAACTGATAGTACTCATATGGAGAAAACCGTTCAGGATCAAGCCAAACAGCACCTTTATGGGTTTTACCCATTTTTATGCCGGACGCCGTGGTTATCAAAGGAAAAGTGATCCCAAATGCCTGTTTACCATGGGTACGCCGTACAAGATCAATCCCTGCCACAATGTTACCCCATTGATCACTACCGCCCATCTGGAGCAGGCAGTCATGGGTTTTGGCAAGTTCCATGAAATCATACGCCTGGAGCAACATATAGTTAAATTCAATAAAAGTCAGGCCATCTTCTGATTCCAGTCTCGACTTAACGCTTTCTGCTTTAATCATCTTATTTATAGAGAAATGCCTGCCAATATCCCTTAAAAACGAAATGTATTCCAAATTGGTAAGCCAGGCAGCATTATCAAGCATCAATGCCTTATCTTCAAAAAATTCAATAAACCTGGATAATTGTTCCCGGATTCCAGCTTTATTTTCATCAATCTGATTCTGGGTAAGCACTTTGCGCAGTTCTGTTTTACCGGAGGGGTCACCAATAAGTCCTGTCCCGCCGCCGACAAGGCCAATCGGTCGGTGGCCCTGCCGTTGCATATGGGCCAGCGCCATAATGCACACAAGACTTCCAACATGCAGACTTGAAGCGGTTGGATCAAAACCGATATAACAGGTAGCTCTATTATTTTCCAGATAGTCTTCAAGCTCCTGGGTATGGGTTGTTGCCTCAATAAATCCACGCTCTTTTAAAATCGATAAAACACTCATGCTGTTTCTTCCTTATCATTTCCTGGTATATTCAACCGCTCTGGTTTCCCGAATAACAACAACTTTGACCTGGCCCGGAAATGTCAGATTCTCTTCAATCTGACGGGCAATATCTTTTGAAAGCAGCATTGCACTTTCATCAGTGATTTTTTCACTTTCAGTAATGACCCGGATCTCACGCCCGGCCTGAATGGCATAGGTATTTACCACGCCGTCAAAACCATTTGCAATATTTTCTAAATCTTCTAGGCGTTTTACGTAGTTTTCAAGGCTTTCCTTTCTGGCGCCGGGCCTGGCACCGGAAAGCGCATCAGCGGATTGTACGATAAAATCATAAACACTTTCAGGCATTTGGTCTTCGTGGTGGGCCGCAATGGCATTAACAACGCTTTGGTTTTCACCATATTTTTTAGCAAGCTTGGCGCCAATGATGGCATGGGCCCCATCGACTTCATGATCCACGGCCTTGCCAATATCGTGAAGCAGCCCCATACGTTTGGCAAGCTTTATATCCAGACCAAGCTCAGCAGCGATAATACCGGCAATAAACGCCACTTCAACAGAATGTTGCAGAACATTCTGGGCATAGGAGGTTCTGAATTTAAGCTTGCCAAGCACCTTGATGAGTTCAGGGTCAATGCCGTGCACACCTAAGTCAAACGCAGCCTGTTCACCTGCTTCTTTAATAGCTAAATCGACTTCTTCCGTTGCACGCGCCACAACATCCTCGATACGGGCGGGATGGATTCTTCCATCTGAAATCAACTTTTCAAGGGAAAGCCTTGCCACCTCGCGCCTGACAGGGTTGAATCCTGACAAAATAACAGCTTCCGGGGTATCGTCAATAATCAAATCAATGCCGGTTGCGGCTTCCAAAGCCCGGATATTGCGTCCTTCCCTGCCTATAATCCGACCCTTCATTTCATCTCCGGGCAGGTTAACCACAGAAACAGTGCGTTCAGCCACATAGTCCCCCGCATAGCGCTGGATGGCCGTCGATATAATCTTTTTAGCCTCTTTATCTGCTTTTTCCCTGACCTCGCTGGTGATCTTCTTAACCATTTTAGCGCCTTCATGCCTGGCTTCATCCTCCATGGTTTTAAGCAGCAGCTCTTTGGCTTGCTCAAGGGTCATCCCGGAGACTTTTTCAAGCTCTTTTTTTGTCTCTTCAAGAAGCTGGTTATAGGATTCCTCTTTCTGGGTTACAGATTCAAGTTTTTCCGCAACGTCCAGTTCATTTTTTTCTATTAATTTTTCTTTTTGGGCAAATTGATCTTCAAGCCTGTCAAGCTTTTCACTCTTTTTAGAAAGCCTTCGTTCTTCTTTTTTCAATTCAGCCCGAGTCTCTTCTGTCTCGGCATCAAAGATGCTTTTCATTTCAAGCAGGCGGGATCGGGCCTCAAGTTTTGCTTCTTTAAGCAGCGTTTCGGCTTTTTTAACTGCTTCTTCCATGGCAACGCGTTGTTCTTCTTGGAAATCAAGTCGTTGCTGATCAATTTTGGTTTTTATCACATATAAAATGACCGCACCGACAGCCAGCAGCAACAGCGTGAATGCAAGCATCATTATAAAACTCATACAACATCTCTCCTGGAATAATGGATACAACAAACGATGTACCCGTGTGTTATCTTGCTAAAAAGAAATGGAATAATGCGGTAGGATTTAAGAAGGGAGACCGGCAAAGCGTTTTTTGAAATTATAACAAATTCCCCCGCAACTGCCGTGTTGTTTTTTAAGGCTTTGAACCAAAGGTTCAAAAGGCGGGGGATCAATAATACCTTTAGGCTTTTCCCTTACATTCGAGGGAACCTGCACACCAGTATCAGCGTGATCCTCCTATGTTTATATGCGTTAGGACAAAGTCTGTCATACAATCACGCACACTGCAGGGGGTTTGTTATAATTTTAAACCAATGAAAATTTATTTCATTGTCTTGTCTATTTTCTCCAATAAGGATGATACTCTGTTTTCAATATCTTCTTCAAAGTCTGAATACTTCAAACGCAAATCATGATAATCCTTGGATAAATTCATGGCTGCAAGAAGCAGAATAGCCATCCTGTTTTTACTGCTGGTTCTATTTTGGAAAAGGCTTTCCGCTTCATCTATGTATTCCTTGACATGGGCTGCAATCTTTACCGGATCATGTGTTTGATCTTTATCCGGTTTAAATTTAAATTCTTCCCCGAAAAGCTCAATTTTAACAATTTCATCCAAGAAAAGCCCTTTACCGAGTCTATATATTCAAACGCTTTATAGCTTGTCATCCCCCGGATACGGTTTCCGAGAACCCATCCAGCTTTGAAAGAAGCCCGTTTATTTTTTCATCCAACATGGACTCCCGGCCGACATAGACATCTTCGTTTTTTATTTTCTGTTCCAACTGATCTTCAAGTTCTTTAATTTTTACAGAAAGCTCTGAGTTTTCTTTTTGAAGACTCTGGCAGGACTCTATCAAAAAGTCTACATGGATGTTAATGTCATCAAACTTGGCTGCTATATCCTCATTATTCAATTTCTTAAGTCTCTATCATAAAGTTGTAATTAATTAAGTACTAATATATTCTGCAGCCTGATGAAAGTCAAGATAATTCATTCGATGCCTTATGGAACGCCGTATTGATGCGGGTTAACTGCTCGATGGTATTAACGCCCATGACCTGTTCAGCGTCATCTGTGATCTTAACAAGTGTTTTAGCTTTGTTTTTAACAGCAACCTCCACAAGGTCGGTAAGATAATATTCGCCTTGACTGTTATTGTTTTGAATTTGTCCGAGACCGGACTCAAGAAATTTTTTTTCAAAACAGAAAATTCCGGAATTAACTATATCAATCTGTTTTTCGAAATCAGTTGCATCAGCCTCTTCGCGTATGGCAAGAAGCTGCCCGTCGTTATTTTGGATAATTCTGCCATAACCGGTTGGGTCCTTTACTTTTGCGGCGAGAACGGTCAAATCCGCCATTTGGTTCCGGTGAGTTGAAACCAAGTCAGCAATGGTCTGCTTTTTTATTAACGGAACGTCGCCACACAAAACCAAGACATGATCTATACAGGCATCAACCCCCGGCAATGCAACCCTAACCGCATTCCCTGTTCCTAAAAGTTTTTTTTGAAAGGCAAATTGCACATTATGATTTTTTTGAATCTCTTTTTGCACTTTTTCAGCTTGGTGTCCTACCACGACATGAATATGACTTGAAGCGACTTCTATAGCCGCTTCGATCACGTGATCAACCATGCTTTTTCCGGCGACTTTGTGGAGTACCTTAGCCAAGTCCGATTTCATGCGACTGCCTTTTCCTGCAGCCAGTATGATAACTGCAATCTTGTTCATCCCCCCCCCTCCTGTCTCATTTAACAAATATAGACGATGAAAACAAAAAGGGATGCCATAAAGGCATCCCTTTTTTCACGCCATATTTTTCGGCATTATAGATCCGGTGGCCGTCAAACCATCAGTCAAACCGAAGCGTCTTAGCGAACTTCAGCCATTTTAATCCGATATATAGCACGCCGCAAAGAAGCCTGAGCACGAACAATATCCATATCTGCTGTTTTGTCACTCAATCGCCTCTCAGCACGTAACTGGGCCTCTTTTGCCCGGGCAAGATCAATATCCCTGCGGCGTTCAGCAGATTCAGCAAGAATGGTAACCTTATTCGGAAGCACTTCGGCAAATCCGCCATTGACAAAAAGCTTACGTTCATTCCCAGCTGAATCTTTATAAAAAATACTACCAATTTTCAACGAGGTCAGAAAGGTGGTATGCCCTTTCAAGGCACAAAATTCACCTTCACTGCCAGGAGCTGAAATACTTTGGATAGCTTCACTGACAACAGCCTTTTGTGGCGTTACCACCTCAAGAATAAATTTATCAGCCATAATACAACCTCCGAATGATTAATCAGCTTTGGCTTTTTCAATGGCGTCTTCGATTGCCCCCACCATATAGAAAGCATTTTCGGGAAGGCCATCATGCTTACCTTCGATAATTTCCTTGAAAGACCGAACCGTATCTTCAACCTTTACAAATATGCCGGGCATACCGGTAAATGTTTCAGCCACATGGAACGGCTGGGACAGGAATTTCTGAAGTTTCCTGGCGCGTTCTACAGTCACCCTATCTTCATCAGACAGCTCATCCATACCAAGAATCGCAATAATATCCTGAAGTTCTTTATATTTTTGCAGGGTCTGCTGAACAACACGGGCAACATGGTAATGTTCTTCGCCAATGTAAGTCGCATCAAGAATTCTTGATGTGGAGTCAAGGGGGTCCACGGCCGGATAAATACCAAGCTCTGCAATCTGACGGGAAAGTACAACAGTACCGTCAAGATGCGCGAAGGTGGTGGCAGGTGCCGGGTCAGTCAAGTCATCGGCAGGCACATAAACGCACTGTACAGCGGTAATGGAACCTTTGTCAGTGGAGGTAATACGTTCCTGGAGTTCACCCATATCAACCGCAAGTGTCGGCTGATACCCAACAGCAGACGGCATACGTCCAAGCGTTGCGGAAACTTCGGCACCGGCCTGGGTAAAACGGAAGATGTTATCAACAAAAAGCAGCACGTCCTGTCCTTCTACATCACGGAAGTACTCAGCGCAAGTCAAGGCAGACAGGGCAACACGGGCACGGGCGCCGGGAGGCTCAGTCATCTGACCGTAAACCAGAGCACATTTAGGAAGTACGCCGGAGTCTTTCATCTCATGATAAAGGTCGTTACCTTCACGGGTTCTTTCACCAACGCCGCCGAACACGGAAATACCACCATGCTGCATGGCGATGTTGTTTACCATTTCCATCATGATAACGGTTTTACCAACACCAGCACCACCGAACATTCCCATTTTACCGCCACGGGGGAAGGGAACCAGCAGATCGATAACCTTTACACCGGTCTCTAGAACGCGAACACTCGTGTCCTGTTCGATAAACTCAGGCGCATGCCTGTGAATGGGCATCATTTTGTCTTTGGAGATATCGCCAAGACCGTCAACCGGACGGCCCACAACATTAAGAACGCGCCCAAGAGATGCTTCCCCCACCGGCATCATAATGGGAGATCCTGTATCTTTTACCGGCATACCCCTCTGAAGACCGTCGGTTACGTCCATGCCGATGCAGCGAACCACATTGTCGCCCAGGTGCTGGGCCACCTCAATTACCAGATTGTCTTCCATATCCCCGATGGTGGGGTTTGTTACTGTCAGAGCATTCAGTACCGGAGGAAGTTTTCCGGGCTCGAATTCAACGTCCACAACAGCGCCGAGGACCTGTGAAATTTTACCTATATTTTCAGCCATTTTATTCTCCTATAAAGCTGTTTTATCTATGCGTACTTAAATTATCCCTTAAGGGCTTCAGCACCGCTGACAATATCCATAAGGTCGGATGTAATACCGGCCTGACGGGTTTTGTTAAATATGGTCTGCAGCTCATCCACAATATCTTCACATGCCTTGGTTGCATTTTCCATAGCACGCATACGCGCGGCATGTTCCGACGTTGAGGTTTGAAGCAGCGCATCATATATCTGAATAAAGATATTTTTGGGAAGCATTTTACCCAAAAGCGCATCCGAAGACGGCTCACAGATATGCTCCGGTAAAAATGTACCGTCATCGTCCACAGGTGCGGCTTCTTCCTGTTCCACGACCTCATCAAGGGATGGGATGGGAAGAATCTGTTTTACTGTCGGAATTTGCTTTGCCATACCCTGGAAATCAGAATAGATCAGATATGCTTCATCCACATTTCCTTCAAGGAAACTGTCGATCAATGCTTGTCCTGAGCCGGAAGCCACTGAAAAATCTACCTTGCCGCCCATAACACCGATGTAGTCAGCAGCAATGGGAATACCCTGTTTTTTTGCCCAGTCACGTCCCTTTTTGCCGTAACAGATAAAAGAGACCTTTTTTCCTTGGAGCTCAGACCTGAGCATTTTTACAGCTTTATTGATCAAATTAATGTTAAATCCACCACACAAACCCCTGTCTGATGTACACAGGAGAAGGGCCACCTTTTTTACTTCGTCTTTGGAGATCAAAAGGGGGGATACACCCTCCCCTGATTTCCCGGCAATGGATCCCAGAACTTCTGAAAATTTAGAAGCATAGGGTTTAAATGCCTCCATGGCATTCTGGGAACCGCGCAATCTTGAAGTGGCGACCATTTTCATGGCAGAGGTAATCTGTTTAGTCTTTTTTACACTGACTATTTTTGATTGTACTTCTTTTAATGTTGCCATATGATCTACCTTTGCGCCTATAAGTTATTATTTTCTAAAATAAATCCGAAAGAACCGACCCTAGTCTAGCTGAGGGTTTCCTTGAATTCTTCCGCATAGGCGGTAAGGCATTCTTTGAGCTTAGCCTCAAGTTCATCATCAATTTTTTGTTTTTCCTTAAGCCCTGATAACACTTCCGGGAAACGGCTTTCCACAAAGGGATACAAACCGGTCTCGTAAGCGGAAACGGCTTCTTTGGGATAGGCATCAAGATATCCTTTGGTACCGGCATAAAGAATAGTTACCTGTTTTTCCATGGGAAGCGGCTGATACTGGGGCTGTTTGAGCAGCTCAACCAATCTTTCACCACGGGTCAGCTGTCTCTGGGTTGCGGCATCAAGGTCTGAACCAAAGGCGGCAAATGCTTCAAGCTCTCTATACTGGGCAAGATCCAGACGCAGGGTACCGGCCACCTGTTTCATGGCTTTAACCTGGGCTGCACCGCCAACCCGGGATACGGACAATCCGACATCAATTGCCGGACGGATACCGGCAAAGAAAAGGTCTTTATCCAGGAAAATCTGGCCATCGGTAATGGAGATAACGTTGGTGGGAATAAATGCAGATACGTCACCTTCCTGGGTTTCAATGATGGGAAGTGCGGTCAGAGAGCCGGCACCAAGCTCATCACTCATCTTGGCGGAACGTTCCAGCAGGCGGCTATGGTTGTAAAAAATATCGCCGGGGAATGCTTCACGTCCAGGCGGACGTCTGAGCAGCAGAGATACTTGACGGTAAGCAGCAGCCTGTTTTGAAAGGTCATCATAAATGATCAGGGCGTGTTCCCCTTTGTCACGGAAGTATTCACCCATGGCGCAACCGGCAAAAGGTGCCAGGTACTGCATGGCGGCAGGTTCGGAAGCAGAGGCCACAACAACCGTTGTATATTCCATGGCACCGTGCTCTTCAAGGGCCGCTACCACCTGTGCAACTGTTGATTTTTTCTGACCGCAGGCAACATAGATGCACTTCATGTCGGTTTCTTTCTGGGCGATGATGGCGTCAACGGCAACAGCAGTTTTACCGATCTGACGGTCACCAATGATCAACTCACGCTGTCCACGACCCACCGGAGTCATACCGTCAACCGCCTTAGAACCGGTATAGCAGGGTTCATGAACACCTTTTCTGGCGATAACACCCGGCGCAACCAGCTCCATGTTCATAAATGTATCAGAAGTGATGGGACCTTTGCCGTCAATAGGCTCGCCTGTGGTGGTTACAACGCGACCTAAAAGCGCTTCGCCAACAGGAACGGAAGCGATACGGTCGGTTCTTTTAACCACGTCGCCTTCTTTGATAACCTTGTCATCTCCAAGAATAGCAACACCGACGTTGTCTTCTTCAAGGTTAAGTGCCAGCCCCATAATACCGCCGGGAAACTCAACCAGTTCCAAGGCTTTTACTTTTTCCAAACCATAAACACGGGCAATACCGTCACCCGCTGACAGAACGACACCTGTTTCGCTCAGATCAACCTGCGCATCAAATCCTTTAATTTGATCTTTTATAATCTGGCTTATTTCTTCTGCTTTAATTTCCATTATACACTTTCACCTTTTTTTAAAGTTTCCCTCATATTGATCAGCTGGGTTTTTACGCTGCCGTCAAGAACAAGATCGCCGATTTTTGTAACAATACCGCCGATAAGGTCTGAATCCTTTTGAACATCAAGCACAACGGTTTTACCGGTTTTCTTAGCCAAAGACTTCTGAATTTTATTAATGTTTGTCTTGGACAGGTTCGTGGCGGCCACAACACTTGCCCTGACAACACCTTTCAATTCATCAGCCATTGTATTATAGAAAGTTGCAATTTCTCTAAGAAAACCAATTCTGCCTTTATCAAAAAGCAATGACAAAAAAGAACTCATTACTTTTGAAAAACCTGCAGCAGCAATTACCGACTCAAGAAGCTTTTTACGGTCACTTTTTTTGATTAGCGGATTGGTAAGGGCCTGTTCAAAACCCTCATTGGAGTCTAAAAGCCCGACCATTGCGGAAAGTTCATTATTGTACCCGTCCGCCTGATCATTCTCCCGGCCTATCAAAATCAACGCCTTGGCATAACGCCTTGAAACTGCAAGATTCTTCATTATGCCTCCACCTTTTTCAAGTATTCATCGACCAGACGATTCTGATCCTGGGTTGTGATGGATTTTTTAATGAGCGCCTGAGCCTGCTCCATTGCACGATCCACAACTTCCTGCTTAAGAACCGTTTTTGCAGCTTTGAACTCTTGTTCGATATTGCGTTTTGCCATAGCTTCAAGTTTTTCAGCCTGGGCTTCAGCCTCTTCGAGAATTCTTTGCTTTGCCTCTTCTCCCTGTTTGATGTAATCTTCAACAATCTTTTCAGATTCCTGTTCAAGATTCCTGAACCGGGTTTCATATTCAGCAAGTTTTCTCTCTGCATCAGCTTTTTTCTGTTCCAGGTCTGTCAATTCTTCTTCAATCCCCTTTGTGCGGGAAGAAAAGAATTGCGCCACCGGCTTTCTTGCGATGAAAAAGCAGCCAAGCGCCAGAAGAACGAAGTTGAGCACTTTCCAAGTATCAATATCGTGCCATGCGTTGTGATGCGCTGTTTCACCATTACCGCCGCCGGAAGCCCAGACCACTGTCGCACCAGCCATTAGAGCCACGACAGTTGCGGAAACCTTAAGGTGTTTTTTCCAATCAATTTTTTCCATTAACATGCCCTCCCAAGAATCTTTTCGCCGATGGCTTTGGCATACACCTCAACCTCGGCCTCAAGCGCTTTGCGGGCCTGTTCGGTTTCTTCAGCCACCTGTGCCTTGATTTCGGCAAAGTTAGCCTGCGCTTTTTGATTGATCCGGGTAATAATTTCTTTTTCCTGGGCAGACGCCTCCTCAATGAATACCTCTTTTTTCTTGAGGCCTTCACCCCTTGCCTGTCTTAACCCTTCTTTGTAATCATCCTTTTGTTTTTCAAGATCAGCCAAATTTTTTTCAACACCTGAATTTAAGGTGCCGACCTTGGCTTTTCTTTCGAGAATGACATTTCGAATGGGTTTGTACAGAACCAGGTTGAGGAGGAATAACAGGACAAGAAAATTAACCATCTGATATACCGCTGATATATCAGGAATCACAGTTATCATAAAATTCCTCCACCAGTTAATAATTACAAAAAATCAACTACTTATATCCTATTGGCTGAAATCGATAAGATTCCGCCTAAATGCTTAGAATGATCGAGACTTGAGTACCATCCAGTAAACCTTTTGTCAACACAGAATACAGCAATTCAAAATAGTGTTTGGTCAGGCACTAATATAGAGAGATCAAGCGTCAGGTAGAAAGATCGAGCTTCATGCCGTATTGAATTTTCGCATGCTGATATTCAGCAAAATACCAAAACCGACCATATTGGTTACAACCGAGGACCCCCCATAGGAAACCAGGGGTAACGGCACCCCGACCACCGGCATCAAACCGATTACCATGCCGACATTGATAAAAATCTGCCAAAATATCATGATGGTAATACCCATGGCCAAAAGAGAGCCAAACATATTTCGGCAATTATAAGAAATATTCACCCCCCAAAACAGCAAAAGAAAATAGAGGGCCAGCAGCACAGCACACCCCACAAGCCCCCACTCTTCGGCCAATACGGAAAGAATAAAATCCGTATGTTTTTCAGGCAGAAAATTTAAAGCATTCTGGGTCCCTTGGAGAAACCCTTTCCCGGTAAGCATGCCGGAACCAATGGCAATCTTGGACTGGATGATGTGATATCCTGCACCAAGGGGGTCTCGCTCAGGATTCAAAAAGGTTAAAATCCTGTCTTTCTGATACGCCTTAAGACCAAAAAACCATACCATGGGAACCAGGAAGAAACCCGCACCACACAGAATGAATAAAACTTTTTTTTCGACTTTTACAAATATAGTAAGGCAGCCGGCAATAACCAGAAGCAAAAGTCCTGTACCAAGATCGGGCTGGATAAAGATGAGACCAAAGGGGATAATACATAAAATTGCCGGCTTGATCAGATGCCTGAAGCCTAAACCTTCGGGACTGATACTGTCTGCGTACACTGAAGCCAGGCTGATTATCAAAGAAATTTTCATCAGTTCCGAGGTCTGTATCCGAACAGGACCCAACACCAGCCAGCGCTGGGAACCGCCGCCGGTATGCCCCACAAGCCAGGTGGCCACCAAAAGTCCGACACATGCGGCATATATAAGGAAATGTAATTTAGCAAACTCTTTAAAATCAATGACAAGGCAGCCCATCATAACGACAAACCCAACGGCAAGCCAGACAACCTGCTTTTTAAACAGCGGATGCAGAGCATTTCCGGCATATTCGGCTGTCACGGCCGAATAAAGAATGGTCAGCCCCAGAATGCAAATAAAGAAAATAACTAAAAGAAATCCCCAGTCAAAATTTGATACGAGACGGCGGTCAAACATTTTTTCACTCCACATGTGCCTGGTCTTGCTTGACCACGGCAGTTGGGACTTCAGGGTCCCCAAAATAGGCATGAATCAACTCTTTTGCAACGGGAGCAGCCGCACTGGAACCATGCTCCCCATGTTCAATGATCACGGCAATGGCTATTCGGGGGTTCTGCGCAGGCGCATAACAGACAAACCAGGCATGATCCTGGAGGGTACGCCTCAGTTTTTTGTTATCAAACTTTTCTCCGGCCTTGCGGGAAAAAACCTGTGCCGTACCTGTTTTCCCGGCGATTTGAATGCCGGGAAGACGGATGCGGCGGGCAGTACCACGGTTGCCATGAACAACTTCTAAAAGCCCTTGTCGCACAATGGCCAAATTTTTTTGGGACGCCGGCAACCCACCGGTAATATCGGGTTCAATTTCTCTTATCACCTGCCCTTTTGCATCCTGAACAGATTTGACAAGTCTTGGCCGATAAAGAGTTCCATTATTCCCAACCGCAGAAATAAACACCGCCATCTGTAAAGGGGTAACCAGATTAAACCCCTGGCCGATACTGATGGACAAGGTTTCACCAGCCTGCCAGCGCTCTTTGAATCGCTTTTTTTTCCATGCTGAAGTGGGAATCAAACCTGGGCGCTCATGGGCCAGACGAATGCCGGTCAGCCGCCCCAGGCCAGAGCCATGTGCATACCTGGCCAGGGCATCGACCCCAATTTTTTCGCCGGTCTGATAAAAAAACACATCGCAGGACTGGGCAATGGCATCCACAACACTTAAATGGCCATGTCCGTATCTATTCCAACAATGGTAGCGCCGGTTGCCAAACCGATAAAATCCCGGACAAAAAAAGGTTGCGTTGCGGTCAATGACATTTTCTTCAAGCCCTGCCAGGGCCGTGATCGTTTTATATGTGGACGCCGGGGGATATTCCGCCTGAATTGCCTTGTTGTTCATGGGTCTTCCCGGGTCATCTCTTAAAGCCTGCCATTTCTCGGTGGAGATACCGCCAATAAAATCATTCTGATCAAAACTAGGCGATGATGCCATAACCAGGACATCTCCGTTTGAGGGATCAAGGGCCACAACGGCCCCATCATTCTCCCCAAGCAAGCCTTCAGCCTTCTGCTGAAGCGATAAATCCATTGTCAGAACCAAATCCTTTCCAGAAACAGGTTCCACCGTCTTAAGTATTTTTATCACCCGGCCGTTTACGTCCACTTCAACCTGGTGCCCCCCCCTTTTGCCCTGCAAATCCGCCTCAAAGCTTTTTTCAACCCCGTATCGACCAATGGAATCCCCGGACCGGACATTAGGAAATTTACCGGAAGCCAATTCTGCCTTATTGATCTCCCCAAGATAGCCTATAAGATGGGCAGCGGTTTTCTTATGGATATAATTTCTAGTGGGTTCAACATCAATGTGAATACCAGGCAGATCAAACTGATGGGCCTCTATGACCGCAAGCAGATCCCTTGTTATGTCCCGTTTAAGGACAAGTGGTTTATAAAATGCTGCTCGCCCCGCTTTTTTTATGGTTGCCATCAGGTCTTCATAGGAATCGCCGGTCATTTCGGCCAGGCGCTCAAGGGTTTGCTTCAGTGGTTTGGCATCTTCGAGTACAATGACCAAGTCAAAGGCCGGTCGGTTGTCCACGAGAAGATTATGATTGCGGTCATAAATCAACCCCCTCGAGGATTTTATACTTTTAAGCCGGACACAATTGGTCGTTGACAGCCGCCGATATTCTTCTCCGTGGATCATCTGAAGATAAAAAAGCCTTAAAAAAAGAACGCCAAAAATAAAAACAATGCACAGACCGGCCCCTATATATCGATGCTTGATCCAATCGCTGTCTGAATTTTTATTGAGTCCGCCCACATTACCCCCTGTATTTGCGAGCCATGTGTCGGCAGGACTGTTTTACGGCGTGTGAAAAGTTCTGGTGCACGATTCCCACAAACCAGACGCCGGTGGGAATACCGACAGCGGCCCAGATGACCTGACCAATGCAAAGGCGGTAATCCGTAGCCGCAATGGCCTTGTGACCCTGGAGCAGAAAAACAGTGAATATAACCAGGCCCTGATAAACGCAGGCGGATGCAAGGCTGACGATAAATACAAAAATAGCGCTGCGCTGAAAAACCAGCCGACGCAGAAAAAAAACGATCAGGTAAACACACAGATACGTGGTGGTATAAAGGAAAAACGGCGAGCCTGACAGGCTGTCCATGATGCTGCCGATGATTATAAGACAGAACGGCACCCAGCAGCGCAGGGAAAAAAGACTCAGATACAATACATTGATGATCATCAGATCAAACGCGTAGGGAAACCAGGAAAAATTAGGAATAACGACAGTTTGAATGATAACCAGAAATAGGGTGAAAAAGAAAAAAAATATGAAATTCATCATACTGGAAGCATCCGCCTGTCAATCGGCATTTTTATATACCAGCACTTCTTCAAGCCTGTCAAAATCTACAGCGGTTTTTATGATGATCTCCTGGAACAACTGGGAATGATTTTTTTTTACATCAAGTACCATTCCGATTCTTAATCCTTTTGGGAATACCTGATCTAACCCTGAGGAGACAATGACCTGTCCTTTTTGCACAGGATCTTTTCTCAACGTATATACAAAGGAACAAGTGTCTTCATTATTGCCCTTGACCATGCCGCGAACGCGGGTCTTCTGGATCAGCGCATCAACAGCTGAATTGCGGTCGGTAATCAGCAGCACCCGGGAAAAACGGCCGGACACTTTAACAATCTGTCCCACGATTCCTTCCGACACCAGCACCGGAAGGCCTTTGATTAACCCGTCTTTTTCACCCTTATCAATCATGATGGTTTTAAACCAGGGGGACGGATCCCGGGCAATCACCTGAGCTGCCACATAAGCCGCGGGCATTGAATTTTGGAAATTGACAAATTTTTTTAAACGGGCATTTTCAAGCTCAAGCTCTTTGCACCTGTTGGCTGCATGTCGGGCCTTTGACAACTCACTTCTCAATACCTGGTTCTCTTCTACGGCAAGCACACATGAAAAATAGGTCTGCCATACCGATTCAGTAAAACCGATGATACGGGAGGTCACAAATTGAACCGGAGCGGTGAGGGTTATGGTCAGTCTTTCAACCCCTCCCACCGATAGGGTCTCCCGGCTGGACATGGTGATTACGGTGAGCGCCACCGCAACAAAAAAAACCACGCCGACAATCATCATGATCCGCCTGGAAAACATTACCTTTAGCTGATGACCACTTCTCTAAGAATTTCGATACTATCAAGGGATTTGCCGCAGCCCAGCGCCACAGTGGATAAGGGATCATCAGCCACGACAATGGGAAGGCCGCATTTTTCTTGAATCAATTTGTCCAAATTTTTTAACAAGGCACCACCACCGGTTAAAACGATGCCGGAGTCCACGATATCAGCGGCCAGTTCCGGCGGGGTTTGTTCCAGGGCAATGCGAACCGTTTCAACAATCGCTTCAATCTGCTCGGAAATAGCCAATCGAACCTCTTCGGAATCAATGGCCAATATTTTTGGAATTCCTGAGACTAGGTCCCGGCCCTTAACTTCAATGGTCTCAAGGTGTTCCGGATCAGGATAGGCATTGCCGATTGTTGTTTTGATAATTTCTGCGGTTCTTTCGCCGATGAGCAGATTATATTTGCGTTTGATATGCTGGCTGATGGAGGCATCCATCTTGTCCCCGGCCACTCTCAGGGAACGGGTATACACGATCCCGGCCAGGGAGATAACCGCCACCTCAGTAGTCCCCCCACCGATGTCCACAACCATATTGCAGGTGGGTTCCGTAATGGGAAGGCCTGCGCCGATTGCTGCAGCCATGGGTTCTTCTATAAGAAAAACTTCCCTGGCACCAGCGGATTCTGCGCTTTCCCTGACCGCTCGTTTTTCCACCTGGGTGATTCCGGAAGGTACGGCAATAATAATCCTTGGACGCACCAGCGTTTTTCTGTTGTTATGAACTTTACGGATAAAGTGCTTGAGCATGGCTTCGGTGACTGCAAAATCAGCAATAACCCCGTCTCGCATAGGTCGGATGGCCACAATATTGCCCGGTGTCCTTCCCAGCATGCGCTTTGCTTCCAGCCCCACCGCCAACACTTTGTTTTTGGCCCGATTATCCGTTTTAACGGCCACCACTGAAGGTTCACTTAATACAATTCCTTTGCCCTTAACATAAACCAGCGTATTTGCAGTGCCAAGATCAATGGCCAGATCATTGGAAAAAGCCCCAAGCAAAGTATCAGTTACAAAGTTCATTTGTCCTCTTTCATACAAATTGGGAGTTGTGTATTATCAATCAAATAGATAATGAAAAAATATTGCTAAAAACATAGTTGCTAACAAACTTAGGGGGTTTTTACAAGAATAAAAGTGTTTCACACCTGTATATTGTCGTTATAAATAGATGCGATCAAATCATGAATCCAGGGCCTGAATTTTCTTATATCAATATTTTCCCGGCTCGGATGTACCCGATTGGTCAAAAGTACCGTGATCAGACCGTTGTCAGGATCTATCCAGAAGGATGTGCCGGTAAAGCCTAAGTGTCCGACAGATCGTTTAGAAAAAAACCGCCCGGATGATGCGTTTCCGTCACTTGGGGAATCAAAACCTGCTGGACGCACCATCCCATTATTATCCGCAAAACATCGAATAACCGAAGAATTTATTACGTTGGTTTCTTTGTTTTTAAGCGCCTGCAGGATCTGACAGCACAGGCGATGAACCCCGGCAGCCGTGCCAAACAGACCGGCATGTCCGTCAATGCCGCCCGCCGCCCAGGCATTTTCATCTTCCACCTCCCCCAGCATCATTTTCCTTCGCCAGGGACAACGGGAGGTTGCGGCAAAAACAAGGTGCGCTCTTTCCTTCTCGGGCCTTGTCAAATCAGAGCCAAGGGGATTAAAAAACAAATCATAAATTTTTAAAGGCGCAAAGATCCGGTCACTAACAAATGTGTCCAACCGAACACCAGACAGATACTCCACCACCCAGGCCAAAAGAATAAACCCCAGATCACTGTAAATTTCCTTGGAACCGGGCTCATATTCCAGCGCTTCCGCCAGAACCATCTGCCGCAGTCGCTTTCCGGCTACTATGCCGGGAACAGGGCCAGGCAGCGATTTAAAATAGGGACGGTGGGCAGGCAGGCCCGATCTGTGGCGCAGCAACATGTCAATGGTGATCCCGGCTTTATCCGTTCCGCAGGCAGCCGGCAGGGCGTCCTTTAAACAAGTTTTCAGGGATAACTGCCCTGATGAAATCAGATCTGCCACAGCCAGGGTTGTGGCCAGGGGCTTGGTCAAGGAGGCCAGATCAAAAACGGTATTCAATGTCACAGGTTCCCCGGACCGTATGTCTGTAACGCCAAAGGCCTTGTGGTAAAGAACATGGTTTCTGTGCGCCCACAGCAGCACAGCACCCGGAAACACACCGTCAGCCACAGCATTGGCCATGGCGCCATCAATCTTTTGCCGTTGAAACGCGCGAAGTTTCATTTTACGGCAAAATCCCATTCAAGGCATGCATGGTCAGCATCCAGGATAGCGTCCCCCCCCATGGGAAGGGAAAGGTTAAGCGCCCCGTGCCCTACGTCAATGCCCATGCAGATCGGGATGTTTGCATCAAAAAACATCTCTTGAATGATCTCGGGGATATAGTCGTCATTGTCACAATTTTCAAAAGACCCGGTCACAACCCCTTTAACACCTTCCAGCACACCGGCCATCTTCATCTGGGTCAGCATCCGGTCAATCTTGTATGCCGGTTCACCCACGTCTTCTATAAAAAGAATGCTGTCCGTAAAATCAGGCTGATAAGCTGTCCCGATCATATGAACAAGGGTGGCCAGATTCCCCCCCCCAAGCGATCCTCTGGCACGTCCTCCCACAAGCACCTGATCAGAAGGCAGATCAATACGTGAAAAAGAGCCTGTCAAATTTCTTGAAAAACTTTCCAGCGTCTGTTCATCCGCCTGGCCAAGGGAAACCAGATTTGGCGCGTGCAGGGCACAGATGCCGGCTTTGGATATCAGGGAGATGATCAAAGCCGTGGCATCTGAAAACCCCATAAACAATTTCGGATTTCCGGCAATGGTATCCCAGTCCAGCAACGGCAAAAGGCGCATGGCACCGAATCCGCCTCTTGCCGCAATGATGCCGTTGATTCCAGGATCGGCAAACAGCGAATTAAGCACATCCGCCCGTTGCCGGTCCGTGCCGGCAAGGTATCTGTGCCGGCTTGTTATGCCCTTGGGGATATGAACTTCAAACCCCATGGATTCAAGACACAGGACCCCTTTTTGGAACATCTGCGCATCAAACCTGGCCGATGGTGCGGCCACGCCAATGACATCTTTGGGTTTTAGACTGCAAAAAACGGGGTCTACGTCTGGTTTCATCAACTGATTCAATCCTTACTAATGATACCTTGGCATATTATATGACCTTAAAAT
>DATFIL010000637.1:0-2144 GCA_035270145.1 Desulfobacter sp.
AATATCGAATATGTGGTGGATGAAATGAAAGCAAATGGGGCCCAGATTATTCATCTGGCCACCGGCCTGATTGTCGGCTATCCGCCATGCCCCCATATTATCTATTTTCATGACTACATCCAGACGAAGTATGGCCTTGAAGTCGTATATGGAACCCACCCCATTCCTGAAAAATATTTGAAAATGCACGAAAAATTGGAAACATGGAACAGCGATGAATGGCAGAAAATCATTATGCCGACCATGAACGATGAAAAGAGCCGCATCGCTTATAACTGAAATTGAAAAGGTAAGGCAAGGCGTTGTGGGCTTGCGGCCCATGTAGGTTTTTATATGAAAGTTGTGCCCAGCAGGGCATGGGCGTTATATGGACCGGCCCGCTTCTTCAGCCTCGGCAACGCAAAACATTAAATGCCGGGGTGTTTTGGCATCTCCGATCATATGGAATTTTGCCCGGCTCTGTTTTTCCAAATGCCTGGCATCCCTGACCGGCTGGTGTTTTTCCGAAATGACAACCGTATCAAACCCCTCAAGGGTTACGGGTTCTCCATTGGATGTAAAGCTTACGCCGGCATCGGTAAAGGATTTAACCGCTACCTTCTTATATAAAATGACGCCGCAGGCTTTCAGGCGTTCCCGCAGATAATACCGGTCATTGGAGGACATCTCTTCGGCAAAACTTTTTTTGCGGTTCAGGACCACCACCTCTTTTCCCTGATCACCCAGCTTATGAGCAGTGATCAGCCCGGTGAATCCGCCGCCGAGCACAATCACCCTGTCACCGGCAGCCTGTGCATCGGTGAATACATCCACACTGGTCATAAGCTTCATCTTGCTTTTAAACAGCCCCTTGATCACCGGCATATCCGGCATGGAGCCCGTGGCCAGAATCACATGATCAGGGTCAAAGGAGGCCAGAACTTCGGAAGACAGCGGGGTATTGTAATCCACGGTCACACCAAGACGATCAAGTTCATTTCTAAAAAAGCATAAAATATCGCCCAGTTCCTCCCGGCCGGGTGCCGTAGCCGCCAGGGCCAGAAGCCCGCCCTGGCCGGAACCTTTTTCTAATATTTTCACCTGATGCCCTCTTTGGGCAAATATCCTTGCGGCAGCAAGCCCGGAAGGCCCGGCCCCGGCAACAAGAATTTTCTGACTTTTTTCCGGGACCTTTTCTTCGGCCAGTTTAAACTCCCGGCCTACATCGGGATTGACCACACAGGAACCAGGTTCCTTGGCAAGTACGGCATGGATACACCCCAGACAGCAGCCCACACAGGGCCGGATAAGGGAGGCATTTCCGGATTTGGCCTTATTCGGATATTCCGGATCTGCAATAATGGAGCGCCCCAATGCCACCATATCCGCTTTTCCATCGCTGATGGCGGCATTGGCCATGGCCGGGTCTTTGATCCGCCCTACGGTGATCACAGGCACATTGACCACCTGCTTGACCGCCTCAGCCAAATGAATAAAACACCCCTGGGGTGTATACATGGATGGGATGGTCAACTCTGTGGACCCATAAACACCTCCGGACACATGGATATAAGCCACCCCGGCCTGTTCTAAAAGCGGGGCAATGCGCAGGGTATCTTTAAGTTCCCAGCCGTTTTCAATGTAATCATTGCCATTGATGCGGATGCCCACGGGATAGTCCGGACCAGCGGTATTCTTTACCGCCTCAATCACCTCAAACAGAAACCGGGTGCGATTCTCAAAACTGCCGCCATATTCATCGGAGCGAATATTTGAATTCGGTGCCAGGAACTGGTTGATCAGGTATCCATGGGCCCCGTGCAATTCTATGAAATCAAACCCGGCCTCCCGGCACCGCCGGGCTGCCTGCCCAAAACAGGCCGCAAGCGCTTTGATCTCCTCTGTTTCCAGGGCACGGACCTCTCCTTTAACCACGGCAGGTGCCGGAATAGCAGAAGGTGCCACTTTTTCCGGCAGATAAGATTGGCGCCCCCCGTGCATAAGCTGAACCCCGAAACAGACATCATATGCCTTAATCCGGTCAACCATTCTTTTCAGGGCCGGAATACATGAATCCTCATACATCTGGGGAAGATCAGGCAATTCCTGGCCACTGGGGTGAACCCCGCCACCCCCTACAAGCATCATGCCGACACCGCCCCTGG
>DATFIL010000638.1:0-2586 GCA_035270145.1 Desulfobacter sp.
CTATAATTAGAATTTCTTAATTTCATCTGCGGTCTTTAATTTGCAGTTTAACCCCGCAGATCAGAATTAAAACGAGAACCGGGATACCCATAACGGCGGTTATGGTGAAAAACACAGGGTATCCCAGTTGGTCCACCATGCCCCCGGAATATCCGGAAAACAACTTCGGAACAAGGGTCATTAATGACGAAAATACGGCATATTGAATGGCGGTAAAGCGAACATTGGTCAGACTGGATAAAAAGGCCACAAATGCAGCGCCGGCCAAGCCGCCGGCCAGATTGTCCGCGGAAATCACAAGGTAGAGCATGGGCAGCACCGGACCGGTCCAGGCCATGAGTACAAATAAAAGGTTTGTAACCGCTGACAGCAATGCCCCGGCAAAAAGAATGCGCATCACCCCGAACTGGATGGACAGGGTGCCCCCCAGAAAACCGCCGGCAATGGTCATGAACAGTCCAAATGTTTTCACGATGCTTGCGATGTGAATTTTTGAAAATCCCATGTCCTGGTAAAAAACATTGGAAATCACACCTAAAACAATGTCCGAAATCCGGTACAGGCCGATGAGCGCAAGAAGCAGCCAGGCCAAACTTAAGCCGTACCGGGAGAAAAAATCCGATACAGGTTCAACATAGGCGGACCGGATCATCTGCATGTTCGCCACCTTCAGGGCCACCATCACCCTTGCGGCCAGAAGCCCGGCGCAGATGCCCCCGGCAAGCCTCGCCGTTTCAATTATAAATCCGGCTGCAGAGGCATTTTTTACGACAAAAATAAGCTGCGCTTTTAACGTTGATGCAATCCCGGATGAAAAATAAAACCATCCCACAAAAGCTGCAGCAAAAACTAAAAAAAGAACGAAAAACCGGGCATGATCCGTGGTCCGGGCGTGATTTGTTTCTCTGGCCGTAACTTCAGGTTCTTCGATCACAAAGACCGTAATCATACCAATGGCCATCAGACCGGCCATGATCTGGTAGGCCGTGCGCCAGGCCGTATAATCATAAGCACCCGGGTATGAGCCTTTGATCTGGGCCAGAAACAGAGCACCGGCACCTGCGGCCAGCATCCCGATCCGGTATCCGGCAATATACATAGAAGCCATCAGGGCCTGGAGACTTTCGCCGGCCGATTCAATGCGGTAGGCATCAATGGCAATATCCTGGGTGGCCGAAGAAAAGCCTAAGCCCACAGCTGCCAGGGCCATAAAAACCATATAATTTTGCCCTTTTGCCGGATCAATCATGGACATGGCAAAAATGGATGCGACAATGCAGATCTGGGCCATAAGTATCCAGGCTCTGCGCCGGCCAAGCCCCCGGCTCATCACTGGAATGGGCATCTGATCCACCAAAGGCGCCCAGATAAATTTAAAGGAATACCCCAGGGCTGCCCAGGAAAAAAAAGTGACCGCCGAACGCTGGACCCCTGCCTCACGAAGCCAAAGGGACAGGGAAGAAAAAATCAGCAGAATGGGAAGCCCGGCGCTGAACCCGAAAAAGAGCATGGTTACCACCCGTGGGTGGGCAAAATTCTTGACGGATTCCCAGGTTTTTGGAAAAAAACGCTGCAGGCTTGAAGCCAAAAAGCGTAAAAAAATCAATAATGTGCGTAACATACGATTTCACGTGAGCTATAAGGATTATAAGAAGATTTCAAAATCCGCCGAAACGGCATAACAGGCGGTGGAAAGGTGATGATCTTTGAAAAACCGGCGGCACTGCTCAACCATGGCATCCACTTGGTCATCGGTTCTGTCCTGGTTGATATGGATCAAGCCCAGCTGCCCCACTGATGCCCTAGCGCTTAAATCCAGAACATCAGACAGGCGGGAGTGCCCCCACCCGATTTTATCCAGATATTCATCATCCGTGTACTCGGTGTCATGAAACAGTACATCCGCATCCTTTGAGAAATTAATGTATTGTTCAACGCTTTTTCCCTGGGAATGGGTATATCCAAGTTCATTGTCCGTAAGAAACACAAATGTTTTCCCATTTTCGGTAAACCTGTATCCCATGCTGTTTTGGGAATGGGAGGTGGGAATGGTTTCAATATCCAGGCTGCCGATGGAAAAACGGTTGTTCAAGGATGAATCAAACCGGATATCGGCATTGTAATCCTTTAAACCCACTGGGAAAAAAGGCATGCACATAACCCGGTCAATAACCTTTTTTGTGCTCAGGCCGGCAAAGGTACGGTCCTGAATATGAACCGTTGTGTTCGCATGAAACAAAGGATGAAAAAAGGGCAAACCAATGATGTGATCCCAGTGGGCATGGGTCAAAAGCAGATAGCATGTCTTAACTTTTCTTTGGACCAGATGCTTACCAAGCCTGCGGATACCGGTTCCGGCATCAATGATTACAACTTCACCGGAATTCGCCTGAATCTCAAAACAGGTGGTATCGCCGCCGTACCTGTTATATTGCTGCCCTGATACACAGATTGATCCTCTGGATCCCCAACATTTTATTCGCATGCGCCTTTTGTATCCATCAGTTAGATATTCATTTTTCAGAACTAATATCTCAGACTCATATGAAACCCGGCCAAAAACAAATATTATTTTTAACAAAAAAA
>DATFIL010000639.1:0-2487 GCA_035270145.1 Desulfobacter sp.
TATTTATTAAATGGTCACGGACAATTGAAAAAAAACGGATATCGTTTTTTGGAAAGCCGTCAATATGATTCCTGAACAAAATTAATGCGCCAATGCTTTCATCGCCTGATACCAACGGCAGTGCCAACATGGAGCCGTCTATCATATTCAGTTCACCGTGCTTGCTCAGATCGGTAATCAGGAGCGGTTCTTTTTCATTAACAATTGTTTCAAGCACCTGTGCCCCGCGCAGGATGCTTGCATAATCGGTGGTATGGTCAAAGCTTTGGGCATAAAGCTTTTCTTCTTGCTCCTGTCTGGTTTCAATACGGTATAGTGCGGCACCTGACAGGCTCTTATACCGGATAAGACTTTCCAGCTGTTTGCCCCAGATCAACTCCTGGTCTGCCAGGGACAAGGAATTCACTGATTCTATCAATTCTTTTAAAATTGACAGTTCATTTATCCTGTGTTCGTATTTGGCAAGGATATCAAGATAGTTACGCTTCACCAACTCAAACTGCTTGCCGGCCGGGTTGCTTTCTTTATCTGTATGTCTACTCATCTGATATTGAGCCGATTATTGTTACGTTCGCCTGCAGGAATTGATTCACCTGATTTTTTTTATCGGTAATTATCTCCTTTGAAATGTTTCCCAAAGTGGTCTGAAGGACATCAATAAGACCTTTGTTCATTAGATTCGCTGCCATATTTTCCACTGTCTCAGGGGTATTGTCTGCGGTGCGCATATGATTCAGACAATCTGCAAATCCCACGATCGCAGCAAGTTCCTGGTATTCGGAGGCCTCCGGCGGATAATGATGAAACGATATGGCCTGCACCAGAGAGTCCGGCAGGTTCCACTTTTTAGCGATGATGCCTCCCACAATGCCGTGGTTTAATCCAAAAATATCTTCTTCTGCCGCATATACGGGTATTTGCATTTCCCCGGTCAACAACATCACACGTTTATATAATTCCGGAAAATTCTGGATCAAAAACAGTTTGCCGATATCATGCAGCACACAGGCCGTAAATCCCCCTTTGAATTCGTCATCCGTGAGCGCTTCACACAAAAAACGGCCTGTGAGAGCGACCTCGACTGCATGCCGTCGAAGCGATACAGGGTCTATTATCCCTTTTATACCGACCCCGGAAAAAGAGCCGGCCAGGCTCAGGCCAAATGCCAATTGAGCAATTTCCTCCATCCCGAGGACAACAATTCCCTCCCTGATGGAATCAACTTTCCGGCCCAACCCGTAAAAAGGAGCATCCACAAGTTTTAATATCTTTACAGCAAGTCCCGGATCCGTAGAAAGCACGTTTTGAACATCTTCAATTTCAGACGCCGGATCAATTGACAATTGATACACCTGCATGGCAACCGCGGGAATAACGGGCAGTGACTCTATCCGGTTAAGCATCGCTACAACCGCCGTCCTGTTCCGCTGCCTTTCGATTCGGGCTTTTTCAAAGTGCATCCCTGCAGCAAGGCGGCCAATTTCTTCCCGGGCAGTTTCCTGATCCCGGACGTCTGCCTGGTTTTTAATTTTCCCTGACAGATAATCAACCAGTTTAGAGTCGTGGGGAAGCCTTAACATAAACCGTTTCTGGTTCTTGATTGTCATGTTTTTTACACCGGACCACACTGTTTCGGGAGACAGGTCCAACAGTTTATAAAAAAAAACGCCTTTTGCATCTTTAAAAAACGCATCCTGTTCAAAAGATTCAAGCGCAGGCGCATCCAACTGTGCTGACAGGATATCGTTTTGGTCGCGTACCGGTTCAGAGTCTGATACGGTTATTTTTTTTAGCTGTTTTTTATTCATTCCAAAATTTTTTTTCAGGTAGCGCATAATGTCAGGTAAAGAATACCCGTCTTTGGGAAAAACAGCTCGACCAAATTTAATTTCGGCATCCTTTCCCATAATGCCCTGTACCGTTTTTTCCAATTTTGGAATTAAAAAATGCAGCCCGTCATTATCAGTGGCAAATCCTAAAAACAACAAGGAGTTTTCATCAATAATAAAAATAAAATCGCTGAGACGGAACGAATCTTCTATTTTTTCCTCCCTGCCGATTAATGACTCACGCAGGCCAAACTCATCTTCATGCCCGGCAACCATATAAACAAAAGCAGCATCTGTTCCGGCTCTCAATGTCATATTCAAAATTTTTAAAATTAACCGATGCGTTGACCGGTCAATATAAAAAGGAAAGTTCTCCTCTTTAACCAGTTTGTGAACCGTCAGACCGGCATTGGCCGGTTTTAAAACGTTTAAGGCTTTTTTTAATTCACTGCCGGTATTGCTCTCATAAAGTATGCGCGGCAGAGATCCGACAAAATCATCTGCTTTCTTTGAGGTGTAATTAAATTCCTTTTCCAGGATTTGAGAGAAGGCCTCAATACTATCCGGAACAAGCTTGTTTACGATGATTCTGTATAGTACTTTTTTCATTACATCTCTATCTATCTTTAATCATTTTAAAGCGCAATATATATGATAC
>DATFIL010000640.1:0-3102 GCA_035270145.1 Desulfobacter sp.
CCGGACTGGGTTGCAAGTGCATCAAACGAATCCGTTGTAAACATTGCTGATACGGATTGTTCAGGCTGGTCTGCCAGGTTGTCTTTTATCGAATCAAGCTTCTGGGCAAACGCATCAATTAATGTGGTCAGGGTCAAGGGCTCGCTGGATTCTTCAATAAAAGAATCCAGGTCAAGTTGTTTTAAAAGGGTGGCATAGGCGTCGTCCTCACTATCTGTCTGATAGGTCAGGCCCGATTCGCCGGCTGTCTCCAAAAGCTGCTCAAGTTGTTCAATAAATGCATCAAAATCAAATCCCCGGGTACCTTCCGAAGCGTCATCCATGATAGAGGTGATTTTCTGGTTATCCACCCCCATCATTGACAAAAGGGATTTGATATAGGGCAGATCTGAGGTGGGCATGAGCGCCTCTGCCTGGGTGATATCCTCATCTTCGGCAAGGGGCAGTTCAAACAAGTCATCCATGAAATCGGATACGGATATCAGGCCGGCCCCCTCTTCGAGGGTAAGGGTCAAATTTGACATGAGGTCCTCAACAGAAGCCTGGTCAAAACCTGCCTGAACAAGCAGATCTCCAAGGGCATCAAGCCCGTCTTCATCCAGGGAGAGATTGTCCAGATCGGAATTGGAAAGGGATAAAAGCAGATTTTTCAATTTCGTAAGAAATTCAGTGCCCCCGCCATTTTCCAGCGCATCTTCAATGTCTGAAACCTTCTGTCTGGTCGTTCGGACAACAAAACGAGATTCTTCCAGTCTGGACATTTCAGTGTTTTGTTCCCTGGTGCCTTCCACAACGGCGCTCACGTCACTTGTGCTTCTCATGTCGGGGGCCTGGTGCATGGTTTTGTCCAGTTGCCCCTGAAATGCAGATACCGCAAAGCCACTGTCTGTGGCAACAGCGCTGGTACGGGTTGCATCCATGAGGGTGTCTGAAGAACTTCTTGTCAGTAACGCATTGATGTCTGAAACATTGGATAACATGAGTCACCTTTAATTTATTGACCTTTTTCATAAGTTTTACTGTCAAAATAGCAACCATCATGCCAATGAATCTATATGTAGATTTATATCCAATATTTTCAAATATTTACTATAAATATAGTTATGCGTGAAATTAAAAATGTCACAGTTGATGGGGCAGGAACTTCCCATAAAAGAAAATGATAAGGGAAATAATTACCTCACTTGTCCAGCTGTTTTTTTGCTTCAAGCCCGATAATGGTCTGGTGCAGCATGACATGGTTGAGCACTGACATTTTTATAAGGAGAAACGAACTATGTCAAGATTTAATTGTTATGGATTTAGTCCCTGATCAGGTCAAGAATCGCTTCAATATCGGCAACGGCTTTCTCCTGGCTGACTTCCTGCCATCCGTTTTCCCGGATGCGGGTCAGCTCTTTGAGAAATTTTCCCAGGGACTGGGTGTATTTTGCCGAAAGCCCGAGTCCATCAGTCTTCTTGCCTCGAATTTCACCACTTTCACGGCGCTGGTCCTGGACTTCGTTAAAGGCCTTGTTAATGGATTTTTCCCCGGATTGAACCTCTTCCTGGATATCGGGGCTGCCGTGTTCCATGACTTTTCTGGCTTTGTCCACCTTCTGGGGGCTGATGCCCAGCTCTTTGGCCCGGTTTTCGTTTTCCGCCTTGCGCGTGATTTTTTGATCCGTTTCATCTTTTTTGTGCATAACATCCAAAAGCGCCAGACATTTTACAATATCGTCGTCAGACATGTTGCGCCGGTTTCGTTGGGCATGAAAGCTGTAGAGCAGGGCGTCATCCTCGTCCTCAAAGGATTTATATACGACCGGCACCTGATCCAGGTGCATGTCCCTGGCGGCTGCAAATCGGGTGTGGCCGTCCACGAGAACATTTTTTTCTTTCCAGACCACCAGGGGAAATACCGGATCAAACCCATTTACTTCCATGTCCTGGCTTATGGCAGCCAACGTCTCTTTCTGGATGGGGAACAGTTTTTCAAAGGGTTGCCCGGTGGTTAAGATGTCAGGGTTTACAAACGTTGTGTTTAATTCCATTATTTCTCCTGAATGTCGGTTGAAAGCGTTTGGGTTAGGGACTGGGCACAAAATTTGCGGCATTTATTTTTTTATGGTCTCTTTAAAGATATAGACCTAATTTTTCTTTGATGGTTTTGATCCCTATCTTTTCAACAAAACGGGAGGTTCTTCGTTTGGCCGGGGCTGTTTCACAGTAAAGGGTGATAAATTTTTGGCAAAGCGCAATGGCCTTTTGCGTGGAAAGTTCTCTTGCCAGTTCATCGCCGATTCTGGGTTTCATGCCGGAATTACCGCCTACAAACATGCGCCAGCCTTTGGGCGTGCCGATGAATCCAATGTCCCGAAGGCGGGATTCTGCGCAGCAAAAGGTGCAGCCGGAAATACCCAGTTTGATTTTGGCCGGTGTTGGAACGGAGCCCCATTTTCCCTCAAGGATTTGGGCAAGTCCCATGGCATCCTGCTTGCCAAATTTACACCACGTTGTCCCCGGACAAGCCTGTACATAGTGTCCGCCGGTTCTGAATGGCATGGCGTCGCACAGGGCGTGGATTTTTTCCCTGCTGAGTCCGTAAAATGCAATGCGCTGTCCCGAGGTCAGCTTCACCATCGGCACCTCATAGACCCTAACAAGTTCAGCCATTTTTTCCAGATCCCGGGCGCTGAGTTTTCCGGAAGGCGGCGTGATGCGGGCAGCAAATGTTTTACCGTCCCGTTGCAGGATTGCACTGGGGGGAAGTGGGTTTTCTTCTGACATATATGGTCTCCGGAGATTTTTGTTACACTCAATGATATATTTACTCGATGATCGAGATTTATGTTTATGGGTCTGACTAATTATAATGCCAAGGGGCGTCAAGACGCCCTTGCAACGATATCCATCAGGGCCCGGACCCGGGGGTTGGAAAGATTTGCATTCCGTGTGCAAAGGGCTATTTCATAAGGGGGCAGTTCGGGCATGTTGTCCAGGACAACAATATTCTGGTAAAGTGGGCTTTTTTCAAGAACCAGCCGGGGCACAAGGCCGATTCCGAATCCCAGGTTCACTAAGGCGATAATGGCTTCATGGCCTGTAACCTGGGAATAAATA
>DATFIL010000641.1:0-2594 GCA_035270145.1 Desulfobacter sp.
CTGCATGGCCGTCAGGTCTATGTTGATATCATAGTGCCCGAAATTAATATTGGTCACGGAATGATCCTGAACATTGACCTGGTTGATCATACCGTCATACAGACGGATGGTATATATATCCCGGTTTCCCTGGCGCACCAGGCGTCCCCTGGGTGCCGTTGAGATAGAAACCATGTCAGCCGTCCTGCGATCTTCAATGAATACGTCTTTCAAATCCCGGGTGCCCATATCCACATGGGCCACATAAATCATGATCCCGTCAAGCTGACTGTTGAACTGACGCTCCTGCAAGGCTGCGTCAATAGTGGACCTGGCAAGTTCTATGGTTTTCACCTTCAGGGCCAGTTTGCCTTTGGGAATTCCGTAAACCGTCACCCACATGGTGATTAAAAGAGTCATCACACAGAATATGAGTACCGGCGGCAAAAGTTTGTACAAAGACATCCCCGCCCCTTTCAGGGCTATGATCTCATTTTCCCCTGCCATGCGCATGATGGTCAAAAGCACTGCAATCATGGTTGACATGGGAATGGTAAATTCCATGAACCGCGGCAGGGTATAAGATATCAGAAGAAGAATATCCGTGATACTGGCGTTGTAGTTAACCACCATATTCATGATATCCGGAATCCGGGTCATCAAAAACACAGAGGTTAAAAAAAAGGTGCTTATGGCAAACGGCGGGATAAGCTCAAAAAAAAGATAGGTATGTATACGTTTGAAAAGCTTCATCGGTCTGGAAAATACAGCAATATCTACATTTAATAAAGTCTTGATTGTTTGCATTATATCATTTTTTTGATATAAAAGTAGAATGATGAAAATGGTCATTGCAGCAAACGGAACGTTGTCTGAAACAAACAGGTTTTTATCCCGAATACAACAAGCGGACATGGTTATTGCCGCAGACGGCGGGGCTGTTCATCTTCACCACATGGGCATTGTTCCCCGGATTATCGTCGGTGACCTTGATTCCATTCCCGAAAACATCCTTTCGTTTTTTAAAGAAAAACAGGTTAAAATTTTAAAGCATCCGGTACGCAAGGATCAGACAGATATGGAATTGTGCATGGAATATGCCATTGACCATGGATGTACCGAGCTTCTCATTGTGGGTGCCACCAGCACCCGGCTTGACCACACACTGGGAAATATTTTTCTTCTGCGCAGACTTGCAGACCAGGGAATTTCGACCACGATCCTGGATGCATATAATGATATTCATATTGTTGTTTCCCACCTGACACTCACGGGCCGCCCCGGCGACCTGATATCCGTCATCCCGGTATCAGACCATGTAAAAGGGCTGACCCTGGAGGGGCTGGAGTACCCGTTGACGGATCAAAGCCTTTGCATGGGATCAACCATGGGAATCAGTAATGTATTCCTACAGAATAAGGCCGACATCAGTCTCGAGTCCGGCGCCGTACTGGTCATAAAACCAAAGGAAGAGAACTGACCACCTGCGCTTTTGAATTCTCTTTTTCTACGCCTTATTCGCCGGTTTCCCCCTCTTGCCCTTCAGCGGGTTCCTCCTGGGTTGATGCCGCCGTATGTTCAATGATAAATTCTTCCACCTTGGCTGTAGAAACGGCAACAATCACATGGTCAATGACAACGTCTTTGATTAGCCCTTCCATATAGGGGTTAAGTGCATCTTTAAGCTTTTCTTTCTGGGCCTTGATGCGATCAAAATCAGAGACATCATCATAGGTTAAAGAAGACAGGTACATGATGGCAGCATCCCTGGTCCTGGGATGAAACTGGGGCACAGTCTGTTCGGGCATCAGTTCCATAAGTTTCAAATGAATACTCAGACACAGGTAGCGATCCTGGGCATTGGACGAATGTCTGTCCAAATTAACGGCATAGGGCGCCATGGTAACAATCGGATTGAGTGCATTTGAGTCCTCTTTCCCCTTCAGGCGAACCGTTTTTTTCCATTCCTCCTTACGGCCGGTTTCGCCCTCAAGGAGCATGAGATGGTCGCTGAGTTCAAGCACCGTGTAAAAACGGGTGTCATTCTTTTCCCAGACATTTTCGATATCTGATTCCTCGACGGTGAAAATAAGCTGCTTCTCGTCCAAATGCCAGGTTCCCCGGGCCGTTCCCTTGGAAGCAACAAGTTTAGAAGTTACGTCTGCAATTCTGACCGAAGAAGTCCATGTACCTTTCATATCAATGGCAATGAGAATATAGGTGCGATTCTTGTAATGAGTCCAGTTACCCAGGATCAGATCCGTATCTTTTTTTTCTCTTTCTCCGCCGCACCCTGCAATACCGACCAGGACCATCAACATGACGGCGCAGACAACAGCCCATCTGTTCAAAAACACGTTATTAACCTGTTGTTTCATGGCATTTCCCCGAAGATTTGACATTAAAATTAGGTTTGGTTTTCCATTGGACGATCTTACAGGTCAACCAGAACAAAATCCATTGGTGCTTGCCTCCTACCCGGATAATAGTATACAATATCAATTTAGAACTTAAAAACTGAATATCATCAATTTTAATAATAATAAATAATGCAGACTCAACAGAAATACATATAATTATGCCCGTAAAAGAACTGAGCAGCCAAAGATGTCAAA
>DATFIL010000642.1:0-4705 GCA_035270145.1 Desulfobacter sp.
AGGCTGCCAGAGGGCACTCCATTACAATTCTTTGCTCGGTTTTAAGAAAGATAATGGACAGAACAGAATACTAAGCTGCGCCATCAGACTACAAGTCTTCTGTCATTAACTCACAACCTCTTTTATTTGGCTCATCCGGTAGATGTGGAAAAGACAACCGAAAATTGACCCCCTTCGATCACCCAATTTTGACCCCCTAAGTTCAGGGTTACATCCCGGGCAAGGAATGGGCTTCTTCTTAACGATGATTAAAAAAACAGACCGCGGGTTTGCTTTTATGGGCCTTTTCGTAATATTATGTGATAGACTATCAATGCTTGCTCGGAGGATAGGGCTCTGCTGGGAAGCAACCCGAGCGCCGCAGCAGGTGACCGGAGCATGTGGCCGTGTGTTTCTTCCACGGCCATTTCCCCTCCTCATGCTTTGGTCCATAAAGCGATAAATCCCGGGGGATTGGGGGCAGAGCCCCCAGATCAAAATTGATCTATTCCTTTTACCGGGATTTGCAGATGCGATCATATTTATTTTTTCTTCCCTTTCTTCAGTGCTTCCTTAAAACGGTAGCTCTCCCAGTTGCAGTTGATAATGTGGGCCTTATGGGTAACCCGGTCCAGGAGGGCACCGGTCAGGGTGGCATCCCCGAAAATACTGGTCCAGTCACCAAAGCCCATGTTGGAGGTCATAATCGTCGATTTTCTTTCATGGCGCTCGGCCATCACCTGGAACAAGAGTTGGGCGGCTTCTTTTGAGAAGGGAACATATCCCAGCTCATCAATTATAAGAAGATCACAGGCGACATAGCGTTTTAAAATCCGGGACAGTGTCTTTTCCTCTCTTGCTTCGACCAGCTCATTTGCCAGGCCGCAGGCTGTGGTAAAAAGAGTTTTCTTGCCGATGCGGCATGCCTCCATGCCAAGAGCTGTCGCCAGATGCGTCTTGCCGGTCCCGCTTTTGCCCAGAAAAATAATGTTGCAGGCCTCCTTGATGTACTGGCCGGTGAGCAGTTGTTTTATCATCTGAAAATCAAGATCCTTTGCAGCGTCAAAATCAAAGGTCTCAATCGGCTTTAAAAGCGGGAACCTTGCCTGGCGGAGGCGGCGCTTGCGACCGTTTTCCATCCGGCTTGCAACTTCCATATCGGTTATATTCAACCTAAAATCTGCAATTTTTTGCTGAAAGAAAAAAATGAATGTCGAGCGCCTGACCGTAAACACCGTTTTAAATAAGAAAGACTGTTTAGGTCAGATTTTTTTCTTCTTGTGGCTGCGAATAATCTTTACAGAAGCATATCGATGCCCAAAAAACCACTGTAAAGGCACACCTCTCCATTTGCTGTTTCTGTGTCTACATATCAAAGGCCCGATTTGCTCAGGTAAAGCTCAATTGTTGAATTGAGCCCTCGATTTTTTCCCATAACGCCTTATATGGATAGTTGCGATTCAACCTTAAAAACCATTGCCGGTTCATATGCATCAGACGGGCCGGAACCGCTATCAGCCACATTCGGATGGTATGGGGCTCTTCTTTAAAACCTTCTTCGTGATTGAGCCACATAAGCCACACCATCAAATTATAGGCCAGAATACATGCTTGAAAGATAGCTGAATTCGCCCAAAAATCCTGAGTTAAAATACTTCCGGAGGCCATATGGTTTTTGCACCACTCAATCCAGTTCTCGCTGGTTGCCCGCTGGCCGTAATATTTGTGTGTGGCCCACGGCGACAAATCCATGTTGGTCACATAACAGAAGTATGCGTACTCAATCTTCCGGCTGTCGAAAAGACATCGATTGGCAGTATCTTCAGTATATTCGCGTATCTTGCGAATTGCTACAAATCGACGTTTCTTCTTCCAGCCGCTACACTTATACTCAAACTCCGTTTTTTCAAATCCAGGCGTTTTGGGGACTTTATGCCAGCTCTGCTGTTCAAGCAGCGACACAAGCCCCTTCAGCTTTACCTTGATCGTATATTGCCCTTGTTGGCTTTCAATGAAATCCAGGAGCGAGCCATGAAAAAAACCGCTGTCTGCCCGGACATCGACTTTCCAGACCCGTTTGGGCAGCCTGGCAAAACATTCCTTCATAAATTCCACACTACCATTGGCAGTATAGGCGTCACCGGAGCGGAACCAATTATGAAGGCATTCTCTGGTTTCCGCGATAAAACAAAACAATGGATGATAGCTTCTCTGCCCCTTTTTTTTGGGATTATAGCCTTTTTTTGCACCCTCTTGATGCCCCCAGACTCCTCTGACCGAAGAGTCCATATCCAATCTCACCCGGCCGAACCACTTTTTGTCCCATACCTTTTTGCGAACCTCGGCCTCGACATCAGAAAGCTCTTTGCAGTGTTTCTGGTTAAACAGTTTAAAAATACGCCCCATTGTCGTATCATCGGGAAACTGTTCCCACTTGAACAGCGAGCGGATCACGTCATCGGATCGGATGATGGCCATATGGCTCAAATGTTTAACACCGGCGACCACGCCCATTACAAGCATCATAACCGTATCCGTCACGTCATATTGGGCTGTAGGCCCCCGTTCGATGCTAATATATTTACTTAACAGTTTAGACAGGTTAAGCTTTTCACAAAAGCGACCAAAATGAACCAATCCAGCGTTGCCAGTCAGATTTTTTTCGGTAAAATGAACATGAAATCTTCTCATGCTTATTATGCCTCCAAAATTGATTGAATTTGAAGGCAAAATATCATATAAACAGAATCATATCAATAATATTTTTTAATTAATTGCATATTTTAGGTTCAATAAAAATTCTGAAAAATCCAAACCTGATTCTCTGGCCTGGCGCAGGCAGGGCTCCAGGTTGCCAGAGATGGCTGCCAGTTTTAAAAACTTCAGGTTCTCTACCAATTGCACCTTTACCGCAGGCTTCATAGTCCACCTCCGATCTGATCGTATATCGATACATCGGCAGGCGGGAGTCTCGGCCAATTATCAAGCGGCCGGACCCGGCTTTCTTGATCTTCCCGGCCGTTCTTTAAAATATGGGTTACCGCCTCGCTGGTGCTGACATTTGCCGATAAAGCGGCCTCCACGGCCTTGATTACATCTTGCTGGCAGTGGTCTTTAAAAAGCATCAGCACCCGGATAAATTCTTTGACGCCTTTTGGTATCGCCCTGTTTTTGCCGGAAGCGTTCAAGTAGGGACTCCAGGCATCCCGGCCACTGTTTGCGCCACTGCCGGATCGGTCGGGCACTGTCAAATGCCTGAGGGCGCTGACCGATCAGTTCCAGATAATGCATCGGGTTCAATTGCCACTTGTTGTTACTAAACAGCCGCTGGTGGCAGGCAATGTTTTTACCTTCATGATACAGCATCACCCGGTCCAGGCGGATCACGGCAGATATCTGTCTGTTGGCATAGCCGGTGGGCACGGAATAACGGTTTTTATCCACATGGACGACTGAAAATTTATTTGACTTCCCGGACCATGTATCAATGTTTGCAAAAGGCACTTCCGGCAATGGCAAAAGAAACTGCTTTTCCTGTTCATGCAGTTGATCCACGGTCTCTTGTCTGCCTGCCATGCGATGGTGTCCGAAGTTTATGCATCCGGCAAGCAGCTTCTCGTTTAACTCATCAAGGCTGTCTGCCTTGGGGATTGGAACCATGTAATTGCGGCGGGCATATCCGACAAGGCCTTCAACGCCGCCTTTCTCATGGCCTTTTCCACGATTGCAGAACCGGGGCGTAAAATTATAATAGCCCATGAATTTTGAAAAATTTTCCTGAAGCAGGCGATCCTTGCCTTTTAATATTTTTTGTACAGCAGAGGTCAAATTATCATAGATTAACACGGGAAATATCCCGTTGAAAAACTGGAATGCCCGGATATGTCCTTCAAATAACGCTTGCTGGCGTTCGCAGAAATAACACTGGACAAAATGTCTGCCGCTGCCCTTGGAACGCATGCAGTAAAGCTTCAGGGGCGTGTGAACCCCGTTTAGAATGGCAACACAATTGCCCCAATCCACTTCGGCTTCCTTGCCCGGCTGTGGATCCGAGGGGATAAACACGGCGCTGTTTTTGCCTATGCCCAATCGGTTGCGTGCCTCCCTGACATATCTGCGTACCGTGACTTCCGAGCCCCTATAGTCATGTTCCTGCTGCAGACGATGAAATATCCGGACTGCGGTATGCCGCTGCTTTGGAGGTCTGTCTCTGTCATCTTCAAGCCACCTGTCTATCATAGCAAGGTGCGGTCCCAAAGCGGGATAAGACTGTTGCTCCCTGGACGTATAGCCTTTGTATTGCCCCCTTAAAATCTTCCTGATGGTGTTTTTGGAATGCCCGGTCTCTCGGACAATCTGCTTGATGCTTTTGCCGTAGACCCGATGGGCCGTCCTGATATAGTCATATTGATCCACCTTGAGCATCTCCTTTTGTCCTCCGGCTTTGGGATTATAAAGTGATAATCCCTCTTACCAGAGTCCGGCTCCAGGGGGTCAATTTTGCGTGATCGTTTTGCCCTTTTGGGGGTCAATTTTAGGTTATCGAAACCAATGGGCGGCTAGCAGAACCGAAACAATCGGTTATATGGATTTCGAGCATAGGTTCGACCCTGTCTGCCTCCATGGGGGGGGCCAGTGGAAGCGAACCCGAAAGGAGATATCCATGAGTGATCCCAAAGTGCCCATGTGGCAGCTCTGGGCCCGGTTCCGCTTTGCGGTCATCGGC
>DATFIL010000643.1:0-2460 GCA_035270145.1 Desulfobacter sp.
CACTTCCTCCATCTGTTTTGCCAGGTGGATAACCGACCCTGAACACTGGACCACGTTCAGGGCGGCATTGCCCGCCTGCATTACTTCGTCCACCCGGCCGTCGCCTGTGATGACGGAGACCACCTTCACCCCCATGGCTTCATAATATTTTTTTATCATCCAGGTCTCTCCGCCAATATTGAATTCGCCCAGGATATTGATGGAGTCGGGGATAGTGACCCGGGGGGCTTTGTTTCTTTCGATCAGACTGAACAAGGCGTCGCAGGCCGCCTTGTACCCGTCTTTTTTGGTGCCTTTAAATCCTTCGGAGTGGACAGCGATAACAGGGATACCGGTCTCTTCTTCCACCTGGCGGCAGACCGCATCCACGTCATCACCAATAATGCCCACAATACAGGTACAGTAGATAAAGGCGGCTTTGGGTGAATATTTGTCAATCAGCTCCAGCAATGCCTTTTTCAGCTTTTTTTCTCCGCCATAGATAATATCGGTCTCTGACAAGTCCGTTGAAAAACTCATCCGGTGAAGCTCCGGGCCCGAAGACTGGGCCCCTCTGATATCCCAGGTATAGGAGGCGCACCCGATGGGGCCGTGGATCAGATGCAACGCGTCGGCGATGGGGTAAAGCACCACCCTGGAACCGCAGAAGACACAGGCCCGCTGGCTGACCGCGCCGGCCAGACTCTTGGTTTCACATTCTATCTCAAAGGGCTGATTGCCCTTCTGGTAAATCTGTCTTTCCCGCTGTTTGAGTACCGATATGGAGGTCATTTTATTTATCCTTTACGACTTTAATTTACTCTACCAGTTCAAAACGCTCTTCCGGCGCATCCCGGTCCGTGCGGTCCATCAGGGCGCTCAGAATCTTTTCCAGGAAATACAACCCACCTTTGTATCCCACGCTGGGAAAGTAGGCATGGCCGACCCGGTCCAGAATGGGGAATCCGTGACGTACAAACGGAATGTCCTCGTCCCGGGCAATGTACTTGCCGTAGGTGTTGCAGATGAGCAGGTCCACGGGTTCGTTCTTTATCAACTGATGCAGGTGGAACAGGTCGCTTGGATTCTTGACATTGATGTCGTCTCCAAACCGGGCCGTAATTTCCTTAATCCGTTTGATAAACGCCTTACCCGGGGTGCCGGTGACGATGTGGACCGGTTTCATGCCCATGGTCACCAAAAATTCGGTCAGGGCAATCAACTGGTCCGGATCTCCGGCAATAGCTACCTTTTTGCCGTACAAATGGGGCTGCATATCTGAGATCACATCTAAAAGCTGTCCCCGCTCCTGGTTAATGGTATCGGGTACCGAGACGCCGGCGACGGTGCGCAGGGCATCAACAAACCGGTCTGTGGCCAGAAGGCCGATGGGCAGATCCTGCACCTGGCAAGGGACCTTGAACTGGGTATCAAGGGCTCTGACCGCATCTGTCGAGGCCCAGGCGCCCAGCCCGATGGAGCCGATACTGTCGCCGGTACTCTTCAGTTCTTCGATGGAGACACCGCCCTTGGGATACATAGTGAATTTGCCGGTCATCGGGCCGTTCAAAATGCCCGAGGTATCCGGAAAGAGGATGGACTCAATGCCCAACATTCCGGCGATCCGCTTCATTTCAGCCATATCTGAAGGTTCCACAAATCCAGGCACAATGTTGACTTTCCCGTTGGATTTGCCGGTCTTTTCAGCAAGCTGAAGGGCCATAGACTTAACCATGTTGGAAAAGCCTGTGACATGGGACCCCACATAGGATGGGGTGGCAGTATGGATGACATACTTGCCTTCGGGAATTGTGCCGTCTTTATAGGCCTTCTTGACAATCTGATTCACGTCGTCGCCAATGGTTTCCGACAGACAGGTGGTGTGAACCGCAACGATGTCCGGTTCATACGTGGTGAATATGGTTAAAAGTGCCTGGAGCAGGTTGGCCTGGCCACCGAATACCGATGCCCCTTCAGTAAAGGAGGAGGTGGCCGCCATAATGGGTTCACGGTAATGACGGGTCAGCGTGGACCTGTGATAGGCACAGCAACCCTGGGAACCATGACTGTGAGGCAGGCAGCCATGGATACCTAAACCGGCGTACATGGCCCCGATGGGCTGGCAGGTCTTAGCCGGATTAACGGACAAGACTTTTCTTTCTTTAATCTCTTTTGGTGTATGGCGAAGCAGCATAATTTTCTCCTGTTGCTTTTTTTCTATGTTTTCAGATATTTTTTTATAAAAAAGTCTGTGTAACCTACTCAGATTTTTCAAATTTCGTTGTGGGCTGAGTCTGGATGTTGATAGACCAGGTCAGCCCATGGCTATTTATATGGAACACTCTCCCCCAGGGCTGTTATTCCCCAACGTACTTGGCGGACAATTCAGGATTCTTCTGCCATGGGGCTTCCAGGTACTGCCAAATATTGGCGTTGAGCATGCGGTCAATTTCCTCAAAAAAATTTATCGCCCCTTCAAAT
>DATFIL010000644.1:0-3859 GCA_035270145.1 Desulfobacter sp.
CTGGCCAAAACCGGGGATTGTTTTGGGGCAATGGCCCACTGGCAAACCCTTGATTTACAGGATACCGCATTTTCGGAACAGCGCGCAACGGTTCTGGAAAACGCTGTTGACCAGGTTTACAGGGACTTAAAAGCCGCCGCCGGCAACGTCGGTGAATCCGGCATAGAAGAAAGGTGTAAAAGGGCGGAAGAGGTTTCATCCTTTATCCGGCCGGATGACAGCCGGGCGCTGAAGGAGCGTATTGAGGCCCTTTTGATGTATGCCAAAGTGATTTCCGCCCGGATAAAATGGGAGGCCGCTGATTATGAGGCCGTTGTCCGGCTGGTGGAGGGTCTGTGGGCCGATCCGGAACTTATCCGGCTGAAGGCCGCAGCCTGCTATCATATCTCCAAAGACAGGAATAAATACCTTGGAGATCTGTCAGAATGCTGGATGGATGCTGTGGGTACGTTGGACGTCCTGAAGGCCCAGCATCTTGGCAATGAAGATAAAACAATCGAAATCCAGGACAGGTTGATCCGTATGGCTCATATGCGGATCAATACTGCAAATGCCGGCGGAGAAAAAGAGTCCGCTATAGCCCGCTTTGATATTCAGACCCGGCTTACAGCCGATCTTAAAGCCATCTCACAACGGTCAGGGAAAAAGATTCCCATCTGCTCCTCCCGGTATGCGGCCCTGTCAGGCAGATCAGAACAGATACTTGAACTGATACGGGAAAACAAAGCATATTTCAGGGATGAACAACATTATTTAGAAACCGGCGGCTATTATTCCAGGGTTGGTTCATGCCTTTGGGCGCTGAAAACCGGTGATATCGAATCCGCCATCAAAAACCTTGACAGGCTGGGAACAGAGAGCACACCGGACGAGTTCACACAGTATGCCAGGGAACTGATTCGCTTTGAATACGGGCTGAAAGCACTGGAATCAGGGCAGAAAAATTCCATGGATTACTTTTCGTCAACCCATCTTCTGTTCGAAGCGGCCCCGGCCATTGAGGTCCGTTTTTCAGATCGCATGCTTCAAGACGAAAGAGACAATGTACTCGCCTATGAGGCCCTCACGGCCTTGCTGTATGGCAAACGGCCGTCCAGACCAATTGCCCGGGCCCGTTCCGTTCTATTGGCCAGGGCTGCAATCGTAAAATATAACGATGATAAAGTCACGGATAAGCAATTCAGGGTGATGGTGAAGAAAGCCCTTGAACTTGATCCGGATAACCAATTCGCGCTTCAGCTCCTGGATAGCACAAACATGGAAGCGGAAATGGATGTGCTTCTTAAAATAATGGGGAAGGGGAAATTTGAAAAAGCCGCCCAGATGGCCGTTGACTCGGAATATCCTGAAATCCGGGAATCCTTTTTTGAAATGGCGGAAAAAATTGCCGGAATGATCCATGACCAGGATGTGCCGCCGGAATTCATAAAGCTGGATCTGGAAAGGCTGAAGGCGGCAGTCACCGTTGTTGATCCCTTTCACGACTTGGTGGATAATATTCAGTTTAAAATTAAAACAATAGGAGCATAAGGTGGCTGCAAATCCCTATTCTATTCTTGATATTGGCAAAGAGGCCTCAAACCAGGAGATCATCCGGGCGGCAGCCCTTCAGATGCGGCAAAAACGCTTTTGTGCAAAAGAGATCGCCCAGGCCCAGAAAATGTTGCTGGATCCGGTCTCAAGGGGATGCCAGGAATTTTTATACCATTTTGATTTTAAAGGACTGGAAGAGCGGCTCTGCCGCCCTCTGGAGATCAAGCCCCCGGAGTTTGACGCCCCCTGCCTGATCCTGTTTGACAATCAGACCCATGACGGTTGAAAAAAAAGCGCAGCTCAGGCAAAAACTCATCGGCTTTCAGCGAAGTATAGCCGATCTCAAACGGAAACTTGAGCGGCAGGAGCAAGATTTTTCAGACCGGGAAACCCGGCTTCTGTCTGGTTTTTTTGAGGTGATGGATGCCTTTGAGACTCTGGAGGCGAACCTTGAAGCCAAAAAGGAGCCCTTGGACAAGCCCGCAAGGATGATGAAAAAAAACATCCGGTCCATTTCCAGGAAGATGTACCGTACATTTACATCAAACGGTATTGAGCAAATCCGGTTTGAAGAGGGCAAGGCCAACATGGCCCAGTGCAAAATTCTCGACACCCGGCAGGCCCCGGACCTGCCGGAAGAAACCTTGCTGGAAATCGTTAAAAACGGCTACATCAACACCAGCAACGGCAAAGTCCTCAGAAAGGCAGAGGTAATAACCGTCCACAATAATTAAGTAGGAAAAAAATGAACCAGACCGTAAAAAAAGAGAATATGATCACCCGGCAAACCTTTTATATTTCCATTCTGATTTCCCTGACACTGGGGTTTTTGATTGGCACCGCATATACATCGTTTAACCTGGCGGATTCCAGGCAGCCAGGCAAAAGACAGATGCCGCCGGCCATGATGGGGAATATGCCAAAAGGCACGCCGGCACCTGGAAAAGGGGCGGATGGCGCTCAAAAACAGGACCTTGCAGCCATGGCTGATGCACATATCAGGGAATTGCAGGGGGTTTTGAAAGAACATCCCGATAATCCCCAGGCCTGGATCGAACTGGGCAATGCCTTTTTTGATCTGGATCGTTTTGGAGATGCCATCAATGCTTATGAGAAATCTTTGTCCATTCAACCGGATAATCCACATGTCCTTACAGACTTAGGCGTGATGTATCGACGGAACAAGGAATCTGAAAAAGCCCTGGAGGCTTTTAGCAGGGCCGTTGCTGTTCAACCTGGTTTTGAATCCGCCTGGTTTAACAAGGGTATTGTTTATATGCATGACCTCAATGATATCTCCAAAGCCATTGAGGCCTGGGAGCAGCTGCTAAAAGTGAATCCAACTGCCAAAACAAACGGGGGAAAACGAGTGTCTGAACTGGTTGAAACCCTGAAAAGCCAAGTTCCTAACTGAAAATATAAAAGCCCAGGTTTTTTGCATAAGGCGGTGGGTTGTAGAATTCACCGTAAATGTAATTACCCTGGATCTTTCTGACCACCACCCTGCGTTTAATCAATGCCCGCTTGATATCATCCAGGTTGAATTCAATATCCAGAAAATCATTGACGTGGATACGGTGGGATTTTGATATTCTGAATCCAATGGCGGATAATGACACTTGCTCCACACGTATTTTTCCAAATTCTCCGGTTTTAAGACGTTTGAACTGACCCTGCAGGAATACGGATTTTCCAAAATTTTTAATGGTCTCTTTCTGGGTTTGTTCCGGTGAGGTTCCTTTTGTTTCTTCGATCTCTTTGCGGGTAATTTCCTTTTCCACCAACCCCTGGATGTTTTCCTGCATATCCGGCACGTTACTTTTCTGTTCAGGCTGGCGAGTCTTGGCCAAGGCCTGGGCCACAAGGGTTTTGAGCTGACCGGCATCTTCACCTGTCATGGTATGGGACTGGATGGTAACAGAGGTGAAAATTTGTTTATTTTCCTCTGATGCCTGGGCCAGTGCTTTTTTCATCCTTGCCTGGGCTTTCTGGGCACCATCGGAATAGGTCATGGGCAGAAGGGCAATAAAGCTGTTGTCTGCATACCTGAAAATCAGATCTTCACGACGTTTGGTTTTATTTAGAATGGCGGCTAAATTTTTGATTGCTTTGTCACATTTGTCCTGTCCCAGTGCCTCGTACTGCCTTGTAAGGCCGTCCACCACGAGGATAAGGATGGAAAAAACCCGGCCTAACCGGGCCTGGATATCATCCGGGCCGGATACGGTCCGTTCAAAACTGAATCTATTTTTTAATCCAGTCAGACTGTCCCGGGTGGCCAGGTTGGTCAGTGCCTGGTGGTAATAGGAGCGTTCAATGGCAATGG
>DATFIL010000645.1:0-3612 GCA_035270145.1 Desulfobacter sp.
GGATTTGATCAGGCCGTCATCGGAATGAAAAAAGGGGAATCAAAAACCGTGACCGTTCCGCCTGAAATGGGATACGGTCCAAGAGACGAAAGTGCCATGGTGGACATCCCAAGGGAGCAGTTCCCCCCGGAGATGGACCTGAAAGAAGGCCTTGAACTTCAACTTCAGAATCCGGCAGGTCAGCCGGTTCCCGCACAGGTGGCAAGTATAAACGAGACAAGTGTCACCATGGACGTAAACCATTTCCTGGCCGGTAAAACCCTTATTTTTGATATCACCATTGCTGAAACCGGGCTGGAACCCCCGGCAAGCAACTGTGGCACCCAAGGCGGGGGTTGCGATTCCGGCTGCTGCGGATCCTGCGACTGTGATTAATTCGTAAGGTTGTTCCTGGAGCATGGTAATGGTCAATAAAAGCCTCATTTTGACAGTTGATGACAAACCTCAGAATCTTCAGTTCCTTGGCAAACTGCTCTCGAATAACGGATATGAAGTTGCCATGGCCCAGAGTGGGGCTCAGGCCCTGACGTTTGTAAAGTCCGAATTTCCGGATCTCATCCTTTTAGATGTCATGATGCCGGAGATGGATGGGTACGAGGTCTGTGAAAAGTTGAAGGCCGGGCTTCCTACCCGCCATATTCCGATAATTTTTTTAACGGCCAAGTCTGATGCCCAGGATATTGTAAAGGGATTTGATGTGGGCGGGGTGGATTATGTTACAAAACCCTTTCATTCAGCTGAACTTTTGGCCCGCATCAAAACCCATATAGAACTTAAAACCCTGCGCGGTCTTTTGCCCATGTGTTCACATTGTAAAAAAATCCGGGATGACAAGGGATTCTGGAATGATGTGGACAGCTATTTTGAGACCCACTCCCATCTGACCTTTACCCATGGTATCTGTCCGGAATGCATGGACAATCTGTATAAAGGGTATGACTGGTATAAAAAAAGGAAGCCGTCCGGCACCGATGAATAAAAAAATTTGGAGCAAGAGGCCTGAGCATGGCATATGAATTTGATTTCAAGGCGGCCCAGGACTATGATGCATTTTTTGAAAAAGGCCGGGCCAAACACTACCTTGACCTTGAAATTAAACTTATCAGCGACCTGATTCGCCCAATGTCCGGCAATCGTCTGCTGGACATTGGCTGCGGCACCGGGTTAAGTCTTGAACCTTTTGTGGATCTGGGCATGAACTTGACGGGTATTGACCCGTCCGCATATATGCTGGACAAGGCTGCTGAACGGCTCGGATATCGTGTTGACCTGCACCGGGGTACAGCCGAGGATCTGCCCTTTGACGATAATTCCTTTGATACGGCATTGCTGTTTTTCAGTCTTGAATTTTCAAACCGGCCGGCCAAGGCCATTGAAGAGGCCTGCCGGGTGGCCCGGGAGCAGGTGGTCGTCGGTGTCCATAACCGGTGTGCCCCCCAGAATATGCTCCGGCGGGTCAAAGGCTTATTTTTCCCGGATATGTACAGTCATGCCCATTTTTTTAGTGTGTGGGAGTTGAAAACGATGATGACTTCAATATTGGGGACAGTACCTGTAAAATGGCGGACAACCGTACAGTTCCCGTTTCTGTCCGGGCGTCTGATCTCTAAGGTGGAACGTATTCGCATGATCCAGTGGTCCTACTGGGGCAGTTTTATTGGTATGCGCATCAAGCCCGTGCCTAAGTTTCGCACCCGCCCCCTGGTCTTGAAAACCCGAAACTGTAAAATCAATAAGCCGGCCACAGGCCTGGCGTTAGGATTCAGGAAAGAAGAATGATACGTGCTCGTCTTTATGAACCTCTGTCCGATGGTAAGGTCAAGTGTCTGGCCTGCAACCATTATTGTACGATTGCACCGGGACATACCGGCGTGTGTGGTGTCCGGGAGAATCGGGATGGTAAGCTCTTTTCCCTGGTGTATAACCGGGTGGTGGCAGCCGGTGTGGACCCCATTGAGAAAAAACCCATTTTTCATTTTAAACCCGGCTCGCTCTCTTTTTCCATTGGCACGCCCGGGTGCAATTTTAACTGCCGGTTCTGCCAGAATGCCGACATCTCCCAGGTCCGTGACCAGGGGGCAGATCCTTTTTCAGGTCGCCTTGCCGGCAAAGCAATGACGCCCGAAGCGATTGTCGCAGAAGCTGTGGAACAAGGATGCCAAAGTATTGCCTATACTTATACCGAACCCACGGTTTTTTTTGAACTGGCTTTGGATACAGCCATGCTGGCAAAGGATGCAGGGCTTGCCAATATTTTTGTTACCAACGGATTTATGAGTCCTAAACTGCTGCAAGCCTCTGCTGCCGTGCTGGATGTCGCCAACGTGGATCTTAAAGCTTACTCTGATGACTTTTATACCCGGTATTGTAACGGTCGCCTGGCGCCGGTTAAACAGACGTTGAAGTCCATGGTGGATTTAGGCCTCATGGTGGAAGTCACCACCTTGATAATCCCGGGACTTAATGACGATCCCAACGAGCTTAAGCAGATGGCCGCCTTCATTGCCGGGGAATTGGGGCCTTCGACCCCCTGGCACCTATCCCGGTTCCACCCGGCATACCAGCTGACCCAGACTGGGCCGACACCTGTGGAGACCCTTGAAAAAGCCTGTGACATTGCACATTCAGCCGGGCTTGTTCATGTGTACACCGGCAATGTACCGGGCGCCAGGGAAAATACCTACTGCCCGGAATGCGGTCAGATTGTTGTTAAACGATTTGGTTATTCAGTGGAAAACCTTTTGACCCAGACCAATAAATGTCCCGGGTGCGGGTCGCCTGTGTTCGGGATCTATTAAAACTTGAACAAATTTCCTAAAAATTTGATGACCGAGTGAGAAGATATTTTTCATGAGTTCAGTTGCCGATATCCTGGATACCATCCAGGCCCGCAGCCCTGTTTTTTCGATCCTTGAAACGCTTTGGACCGCCGGCTTCCAAGCCTTTCTGGCTGGTGGCGCCGTCCGGGACGCCCTTTTGGGTATAGCGCCCGCGGATGTGGATATCCTGACCAATGCCTTGCCCGCAGATCTGTCCCGGCTGTTTGCCGACCAGGATTCTAAATATGTGGGAAAATCCTTTGCCGTGACCCTGGTCAACAAGGTGGAGGTGGCAACCTGCAGGCCCCCAGATAAAAAGGCTGTGGATGCCGGCCATACTTTTCCGGCCACAGACCTTGGCCGTCGGGATCTCACCATCAACAGCATGGCCTGGGATCCGGAAACCCGGGCCCTGGCAGACCCTTTTGGCGGACAGGCGGATATTGAAAACAAGACCATTCGATTCACCCGGGATCCCTTTGACCGGATTGAAGAAGACCCCGTGCGCATGGTCAGAGCCTGCCGGTTTGCTGCCCGTTTCGGGTTCAAAATTGAGCCGGACGCCTTTGATGCCATTCGTGCCCATGCCCATAAAATTACTGCCCAAGGGATCGCAGACCGGATTCAACTGGAAGTTGTCAAAGCCATGGGTATGGACAAGCCTTCGGGATTTTTTCATTTGCTGCATGATACAGGTCTTCTGGCCCGAATTCTGCCAAGCCTTGACCGGTGCTACGATCTGGATGGCGGTCCCCATCACGGTGAAACCGTATTTGAGCATAATCTTCTGGTG
>DATFIL010000646.1:0-4105 GCA_035270145.1 Desulfobacter sp.
AAAAGCTCTGCCCCCATGTGGATACCTGAAGGCCGGGGCCGTCGGATCGGCCATGAAGGTGTGGGAAAGGTGGTTGCCAAAGGACACAGGGTCAAGCATCTGGCGGTGGGCGCCTATGTGACTTTTGAGTCCATTGTGGTCTGCCATTATTGTGATGTCTGCCGCAAGGGAAATTTCAACCAGTGCCGGAATGCAAAACTCTTCGGCCTGGAAGAGGACGGGCTTTTCGGTAATATCGTTAATGTCCCTTCCATGCTGGCCCATGATATTACCCCCCTGGTGGAAACCGACGGGGATCTCAGGGGGTTGGCCTGTGTGGAGCCTGCGGGGGTGGCCTATGTGGCCTGTCAGAATACCCAGATCAGGGGGGGGGATAATATGATCATATTTGGCGCCGGCCCCATCGGGATCTTTACGGCCATGCTGGGCAAGATGATATTCGGGGCCTCCACTGTCCACCTGGTTGAGCCGATCAAATTCCGGCGGGAGTTTGCCGGACAATGGGCCGATCATGTTTACGATGTGGATGAATTTAACGCCGATCCCCCTGGAGACATTGATGTGGTGATTGAGGCATCGGGGGCCATGTCCAATGTAAATACCGTGTTTAGAAACATTAATCCCAACGGCCGGGTGGCGCTTCTGGCAAGAAGCGGTGCGCCGCTTAAAATCGATGCCATGGATCATATGATCACCAATGCCATTTATATCATCGGGTCCAGGGGACATCTGTGTGGCGCCTTTTCCGATCTCATGACCCTGTACCGCCAGAAACGCATTCCCCTGAACCGGATTGTCACCCATGTGGCCCAAGATATTCATGAGCTGTGCCGGCTGCTCCAGGATCAGGATCAGATTTTTAATGAAAACTGCAAGGTCCTTGTGCGGCTCAGTCAGCTACCCAAGCCTTAAGGCATTGGGTGGTGTGTCTAAAAACGGCAAAAAGTCTTTACCGAATTTTTGGGCACATAAATTTTTACCACGAAGCGCACGAAGGACACGAAGGATGATTATATCCAAAGGTTTTGTTCTTCGTGTCCTTCGTGCGCTTCGTGGTAAAATACTGAATGTTAAGTTTATAGCAATGAGTATTTAACTTGCCGGGCAGAATTCAGAATGAACTATAGTTGAACACTCCCAAGCCTAAAGGCCTGGGTTTCCACAGCTAAAGGGAAAAACCTATGAACGGCACTGTACAATACAAAAGCACCTGCCGCTCCTGCCATGGCGGATGCGGGGTTGTTCTCACTGTAAAAGACAATACCCTGGTGAAGGTGGCGCCGGACAAAGCATCGCCTTTCAGTCAGGGGTATATGTGCATCAAGGGATTGCGCATAAAGGAGATGATGTATCATCCCGACCGTCTTCTTTTTCCTTTAAAGCGGATCGCCGCCTCAAAAACCGGGCAGTGGCAAAAATTGTCCTGGGACCAGGCCTTGGGCGAGATTGCCGAAAAGATCGAGTCTATCCGGGATGCCTGCGGGCCTGAGGCCATTGCCATCGGACAGGGAACCGGGCGCCACCATTTTATGGATGTGATCCGGTTTGCCAATATGCTGGGAACGCCCAACTGGTATGAACCCGGCCTTGCCAATTGCTTTGTTCCCAGGATTACGGCCTGCCATCTGACCTACGGCGGATTTGTATCTGCCGATTATTACGGAAAGATTCTTCCCAAGACGATTGTATTCTGGGGCCACAATCCCTTGGTCACGTCTCCAGACGGGGAGCTGGCCGCTCTGGTCTTCAAGGCACTTAGAGCCGGGGCCACAGGGATATCCATTGACCCCAGGCGTTCTGAAACCGGAAAAAAATGCGACCTGTGGCTGCCCATCCGGCCCGGTACGGACGCGGCCCTGGCCCTGGCCATGATCCATTTCATTATTTATGAGGATTTGTATGACAAGGAGTTTGTGGAAAACCACACCGTGGGGTTCAACCGACTCAAAGCCCATGTCAGGGAATACACGCCGGGGTGGGCCCAAGACGTCACGGGGATTGACCGGGAATTGATATGTGAGGCGGCACGGATTTATGCCCTTGAAAAACCCTCGGTCCTGGAATGGGGCGTTGCCATTGAACAGACCCCCAATACGCTTCAGACGGTGAGGGCCATTGCACTGCTGCGAGGGATTACAGGGAATCTGGATGCCCCGGGCAGTGATATTTTCGGCGCTTCGCTGCTCAAGCCCTATCCGGTTCAAAGGGGCCTTGCAAAGGGAATGATCAAGAAACGGCTGGGGGCATCCGAGTTCAAGCTGCTTGGGGGACTGCGGGCCTTTTTGCCCTCGGCACATATCCCGGCGGTTATGCGGGCCATGATTGAGGGGGAGCCTTATAAAATTCATGCCCTGCTTAATTTCGGGTCCAATCCCCTGGTTACGGTGGCCAATGCCAGGCGGGTCCACCGGGCCATTTCCGGTCTTGATCTTGTTGTGGTGTCGGATATGTTCATGACACCCACGGCCGCCATGGCCGATTATGTGCTGCCGGCCGCGTTCTGGCCCGAGGTGGATCAGATCGTTGAAATCCCCTATGTGGCGGTCAACGGCGTGGCGGCCCAGCAGAAGGTGGTCACCGTGGGGCAGTGCCGGCAGGATGAAGATATTCTCATTGACCTGGAACGGCGGCTGAATCTGCCCGGTGCCGACCAAAACCTGGAAGATATTATCAACCATCGCCTGGAAGGCCTGGGCATCACATTTGAGCAGCTTAAACAAAAGGCCTATGTTTTTCCGGAACCCCGGTATTATAAATATAAAACAGATAAAAGGGGCTTCAGGACGATTTCCGGAAAGGTGGAGCTTTACTCAAAACCCCTGGAACGGCTGGGCTATGATCCCCTGCCGGTGTATCATGAACCCCCTGAAAGCCCGGTTTCGTCAAAGGAATTGACCCGGGATTTTCCTTATGTGCTGACCACAGGTGCCCGGAATAAGGAGTTTTTCCACAGTGACAACCGGCAGATACACTCCCTTCGCAGGAGACGGCCGCATCCCGTTGCCCTGATTAACACAAAAGATGCAGGGGACAATGGTATTTCTCAAAATGATATGGTATGGGTATCCTCTCCCAGGGGGAAGATCAAAATGAAGGCCTGTGTTACCGATGATATTGTCCCGGGTGTGGTGAACATTGATCATGGATGGTGGTTTCCGGAAAAAAAGGATAGTGATTTCGGTATCTGGGAGGCCAATGCCAATCTGCTGACATCGGATGCGCCGCCCTACGATCCGGCCTTTGGCACATACCAGTTAAGGGCGTTGTTATGTTCGATCCAGAAAGCAGCTGATTGTGACAGGAGTGATAAGTGATGAAGATATGGGTCCTCAACCCCCCTTACTTTAAGAATTTTTCAAGACCCCAGAGAAGTCCGGCCGTCACTAAAAGCGGGACCATATACTTTCCTATCTGGCTTGCCGCATGCACGGGCGTTCTGGAAAACAACGGTTTTGACGTCACTCTGACCGATGCCCCTGCAAGGGGGATGGATATGGAAATGGTTTGCGCCAAGGCCCAGGATTTTTTCCCGGGCCTTGTGGTGGTGGATACCAGCACCCCGAGTATTGACAATGATCTTGAGGTCTGTACAAAGCTCAGAAAGATGCTTCCCGGGGCCTTTATCGTCCTGGTCGGCACCCATGTCAGTGCCTTGGCAGATGAAACATTGTCCCGCTGTGATGCTGTTGATGCAGTGGCAAGGCGGGAATATGAATATACCATCCTGGAGCTGGCGAACACGCTAAAAGAAAAAGGTGGTAGCAGAGAACAGGCCCCTGATCTGTCCGGTATCCAGGGGCTTTCCTACAGATTCCGAGAGAATACAGGCGAGGCAGTTATTGTTCATAATCCGGACCGGCCTTTCATCGAGAATCTGGATGACCTGCCCTGGGTCAGTCCGGTATACAAAAAGCACCTTTGCATTTCCGATTATTTCAATCCCAATGCCAGATTTCCGATGGTCACTTTGATGACCAGCAGAGGGTGTCCGTTCAGGTGCCGGTTCTGTGTATATCCCCAAACCCTGACCGGTCGAAAGTTTCGATTTAGAAGCGTTGAAAACGTGGTCGAAGAACTGAAGTATGTGAAACAGGCATTTCCTGAT
>DATFIL010000647.1:0-4554 GCA_035270145.1 Desulfobacter sp.
CCGACACCTAAAAATACAAACACAAGAACAATGATGCCCAAAAAAATTTTTATGATCCAATTTCCCGTATTTTCCCGAAGGTAACGCAGCATTCGTGTATTACTCCTTGACCCTGTTCAATTTATTAAAACTTTCATATAAAAAAATATGGAATATTATCGTTTCATACCAACTCATGTCAATAACTATACCTGCAATTTTAATCTATTAAAAAAAACATTTTTTGTATTGACACGCCATGCTGTTTCTATTATACATCTACCCACTCTTTTGTGGGGCTGTAGCTCAGCTGGGAGAGCGCATGGCTGGCAGCCATGAGGTCAGGGGTTCGATCCCCCTCAGCTCCACCAAATAAAGAAACAAGCCGCTGTTTTACAGCGGCTTTTTTTATTAGTTTTAGTTTATTCTCTTCCATCTCTCCCTTATTATAGCAAAACGGGCTACCTTGAAAAAGGCAGCCCGTTTAAAAAGGAGGGAGATTTTCCGCTGGTTATGATTTATCAATAACGGTTGTCACCGCATTCGCCGCAACAGCAAATTATCCAGCGCTGAATGATAATATAGCACCTGAACATAACCTGAATATGACACCAGTATTATCAAATGGTAATCTCTCTATTTTTCAAACCGAACCACAAATATCTGGGAGTTACCCCGTCTAAAGAGCATATGAGCGGTCTGTCCTTTCTCTATTTTACGCATTGTTCGGGTATAGTCACTCATGCCGGTAATATTTTTATGGTTTATTTCCACCAGCAGATCCCCGACTCTCACGCCGGACATTGCTGCCTGGGAACCCGGATTAATCCGGATCACCACAAGCCCTTTAATGGATAAAGGATAGCCAAGCTGCTGGGCTAATTCCTTATCCAACGTTTTAAACATAAAGCCCAAGTCATCAAAGTTATTGAATTCTTCTCCAGACTGGAAACCGTCTGAGCTATCCGGACGTTCACCAAGTTTAACCGTAAACGTTTTATTTTTTCCCTGGCGAATCACCTCAACATCAACCTTGGAACCCACCCTTAAATTGGCAATGGTCAGGGTCAGATCCCTGGATGAGCTGATTTCCATACCCTCGACACCGATGATCACGTCACCCTGACGGATGCCCGCCTCATGGGCAGGATTATCCTCATAGGCTTTTGCCACGTAAACACCTTCATCCCGATTCAAATTATAGTATTCACGCATCTCCCGGCTTACATCCTGGATGGAGACGCCCAGCCATCCTCTGGATACGCGATTGGTATCCTTAAGCTGATCAATGACGGTGGTGGCAAGATCAGAAGGGATGGCAAAACCAATGCCCTGGCCGGATTTAATAATGGCCGTGTTGATACCAACCACTTCACCGTCCATATTCAGCAACGGTCCGCCGGAGTTACCCGGATTAATGGAGGCATCGGTCTGGATAAAATCATCATAGGGGCCGGAGCCGATGATCCTGCCCTTGGCTGAAACAATGCCTGCGGTCACTGTCTGCTCAAGACCAAAGGGGGAACCAATGGCCACGACCCAGGAACCCACCGGTATATTTTTGGAGGACCCGAATTTCAACGGTTTAAGATCCTTGGCATCAATTTTTATCAATGCAAGGTCTGTTACAGGGTCTACGCCGATGATCCGGGCATCATATTCCTGGTCATCATGAAGGATAACTTTGACCTGATCCGCATCTTTAATCACATGGTTATTGGTTACAATGTATCCTGTCTTATCAATAATAAAGCCGGACCCAAGGCTGCTTTCCGTACGATCTCTCGGCATTCTTCTAAAGGGACTGAAAAAATCCTCTAACCCTGGCTGGTTGCCGAACGGGGACCCGAAAAAATGCCGAAAAACCCGGCCGCCGCCCTTGATTGTCTTTACAGTCTGAATATTCACTACACCAGGTTTGGCTTGTTGCGCCAGTTGTGAAAAAGTTGCCGGAACCAGCCGGGGCTGCGCACCTGACAGTGCAGGAAAAGCCAAAAGGCCAAAAAGCATCAGGCATGCAGTAATTATTCTGATTTGTTTATCCACAGGTCTCATTCTTATACCTCCTTTAAAAAAAGTTAATGTAGACAAAAAATAAAACACAAAGATAATTTTTAAATGATCTTAAAATTACGATGCGGTAATGTCACGATAAAAATACTTCCCCCGTTTTCAGAGGATTGCACTGAAATTGTACCCACATGCTGTTCTATGATGGTTTTGGCAAGACTTAAGCCAAGCCCTGTACCCGGCGTTGTCCGGGAAGATTCTTCCCGGTAAAACCGCTCAAAGATCTTTTGACGGTTTTGTGGCTCAATACCTGGTCCGGAATCTTTGACCTGAATTTCCACCAGGTCCTTGCCGCAAGCCTGCAGCGTCAAATAGACATGGCCTTTTTCAGGGGTGTATTTAATGGCATTGTCAATCAGGTTGGCAAAGGCACGCTGGAGCATGCCGGCATCCCCCTGTATCCACAACGCCTTCTCCACCTTCTGGGTAAAGGTAATCTGCTTATCTTCGGCCAGGGGTACAAACAGATCCCAGGCGTCAATGATCATGGCACTTAAATCCACTGGTGCGCATTCAAAATCAGCCTCCCCGGCCTCGGCACGGGAGATGACCAGCATGGTGTTAATCATGTCCAGCAGATGATCGGTCTCTTCAATGGTGTTCGCCGCCATGGTCCGGTAGGACTCAATATCCCCGGCAGTTTCCTGGATCAAGGCCAGTTCCGCAAATCCCCGGATCCGGGTCAGCGGACTTTTAAGATCATGGGCAATGTTATCAGACATCTCCCGCATACTTTTTACCAGCGCTGAAATTCGATCCAGCATCTGGTTAAATGTCACCGCCAGCAGATCAAGCTCGTCCCGGCTGCCGGATTCCGGAACCCGTTTGTTTAAATTGGATCCGGTTATGGTGCTTGCTGTCGCCCTGATAGCCGCAACACCGTGAAGGGCCTCCCGGGATAAAAACATACCTGAAACAGCTGAAAATAGAATAACAAACCCCATGGAAATGGAAAATATTTTCTTGAAACCCGACAAAAACCGGGAATATGCATTCATGGCAAGGCCCGTATGCAAGATAACATTGGAGGCCACAAAGGTATACATCATTCTGGCGGTCTGTTTCTGGCCTGCAATATGAACCGTATTAAACACCGTAACCCGGGACGCCATCAGCCGGTCTATCATTTCCTTATTTATGCGGACATCTTTCCAATAGGACATGGATGAGGAGGCAAAGACCTCGCCTGTGGGATAGAGCAGCCTGAAAAAAATCTGCTTTTCCCCGGCTGCCTGGGCCTCAATGACTGCCAGGTTCTGGGCGCCGACAATCCCCCCCCGGCGGATGACCGTACGAAAATAACCCGCCTTGTCTATAAGTTCCTGGTCCACCTGATTCATAATGGTCTGGGTGGCAAGAAAATAAAACAGGCCGAAAGCCACACAGGATGAGATGGAAAAAATACCTGCATACCATACGGTCAGACGAAAGGCGATACTCCTGAAAAAACCGGTGCGGAAAAACTCAGGCATCCTCTGCCTTCAATACATAACCGGCCCCACGGACCGTGTGGATAAGTTTGCTTGAATAACCCTTGTCAATCTTATCGCGCAACCGGCAGATCCGGGCTTCCACCACATTGGTCATGGGGTCGAAATTATAATTCCAGACATGTTCCATGATCATGGTTTTAGAAACCACACGCTCCCGGTTGCGTAGCAGATATTCCAGCAGGGAAAATTCCAGGGGCTGCAGATCAATAAAATCATCCCCTCTTTGGACCCGGCGTTTGACAATATCCACACTTAAATCCGCATAGGACAGGGACACGGGTTCCGTGCTGTTCCCGGCCCGCCGGATGAGCGCCTGAACCCGGGCCAGCAGTTCAGAAAAAGAAAAGGGTTTGGTCAGGTAGTCATCCGCCCCGGCCTCAAGCCCCTTAACCCGATCCCCCACCCTGCCCCGGGCGCTAAGTACAATAATCGGCGTATTTTTTCCACTGGCCCGCAATTTTTCGATCAAAGCAAATCCATCCATGCCCGGCAACATGATGTCGATGATCAGGGTATCAAAATCCGCACCTAAAGCCATGTCAAAGCCGTCCGGGCCGGTACCGGCCACATCCACGGCAAACCCGGATGATTTTAGTCCCTTTTCAACAAATCTGGCTATTTTTTCATCATCCTCAACCAAAAGCAGTCTCATGGCAGTATCATCCTAAATTCAGGGGTGATATTGATAAACGCCCTGCGGCCGGGCACCTCAAACCAGAGCTCTTTTCTGTAATGTTTCATAAATTTATCCTTGGTACGTCAGTTTAGTGTGTTTAGTTGATGGAAATATTATTATACACTGTGGGAATTAATCAATACCGGGGCTATTTTCTCGTTTCTTTATGATAACATATTATCCAATTTTCCTTGCTCCTTATCGCATTTATTGGTAGGAAACTTTCATGTTGATAAAAAAAAATATTATCAAGTTGGCCGCAAAAGCCACCGGTATCACTGAAAAGGATCTGACAACTTTTTTTGCCGAAGGCCGGGAGCATGTGTACCGGCGCAA
>DATFIL010000648.1:0-9345 GCA_035270145.1 Desulfobacter sp.
CATGCCTTTGAAAAACTACCCAGTTTGGATCTGTCACCAGATACCGTCGCAAGGTCGGCTTCCCAGGCCGCGGGAAAATGGGTGCGAATTTGTTTTGCAATTCCGGCGTCCATGGTGCAAAAACAGTTGCAGCCGTGAATAATGAGATCAAACTGCCCTTCCCGGGCCAATTGAATTAAATCACCTTTTATGCATTTCATCGGACGTGGTTCCTTTACCTGGTTAACATCACGTTTATTATTGTAACAATTTCTAAAAATTTCAACCAACTTTTCACGCGAGTTGTATGCCAGGAACTGCATTGCAGCATAGATTTTTTTCAATTGGCGAAGTGCCTCTTCGATCAAGGGGATATCCGGATTGTCAACAAAAGATTGATCTTCAAGCGGTGGTGCCGGTATTTCGTCCTGATTGACCACCTGCGTTCCATCATTTTGGATCACTGACTTTCACCGCTCACAAGCTGGGGAACGCAGGTGACCGTCTGAGTTTCCGTATTTAAGCGTTCCTATTGGAAACTATCCATATTTTTGGTTTGAAACTTGCAATTGAAAACAACTTTTTCTATACTCAAAAAGATTAGTGGACATTTTATAAACAACGAATGGAGGTGAAGATGAAAAAAGCTGTTGTGAGTCTGTTGGCAATAATTTTTTGTGTTGTGATGGTTTCTCCGTTGGCGTATGCGAGGACCACGTTTGTAACAATTGGGACCGGTGGGCTTACCGGTGTTTATTATCCGACAGGCGGCGCTATTGCTAAAATGGTCAACAAAAAAAAGAGTGCGTATGGCATTCGTGCAACGGTCGAATCAACCGGCGGATCGGCTTTTAACATTAACGCGATTATGAGTGGTGATCTTGAATTCGGTATTGCCCAGTCAGACAAGCAATTTCAGGCAATGAAGGGTATGGCGGAATGGACGGAAAGCGGTCCGCAAACGGATCTTCGGGCGGTTTTTTCTATTCATGATGAAGCGGTCACATTGATTTCAGCAGTTGAAAGCGAAATTAAAGATGTTTCCGATTTGAAGGGGAAAATTGTTAACATTGGTAATCCCGGTTCCGGCCAGCGTCAAAATGCTATTGAGATTTTGAAAACAATTGGACTTGATCCTGAAACGGATCTTAATGCGGAAAATCTAAAGGCGTCTGAAGCCCCTAGTATTCTGCAAGACGGTCGTATTGACGCGTTCTTCTACACGGTGGGACATCCAAATGGTGCTATCAAAGAGGCAACATCGGGAGCCCGTAAGGTGCGTTTTACTTCTATCACAGGTGTAGAAAACATGTTGAAAAAATATCCCTATTTTTCAAAAACCACCATTCAGGCATCCATGTATCCGGGTGCCCAAAATGATGCGGATATCCAAACCATTGGTATGAAAGCAACATTGGTTACTTCAGCTAAGGTTTCTGAAGATGTGGTTTATGCGATTACCAAAGAGGTTTTTGAAAACTTTGAAGCGTTTAAAAAACTTCATCCGGCATATGCGACATTGACCAGAGAGGGAATGCTGACAGGTCTTTCCGCTCCGTTGCATCCGGGAGCGGAAAAGTACTATAAAGAAGTTGGGTTAATGAAATAAATTTTCAAAGCGCCGGAAGCAGTATTGTTTTCGGCCCTTTTTTTATTGTTACTCGATGATCAAGGTTTTGTTAATTTGGCCAACTTTCGCTTCTGCCTTGAATTTGAACAAATTCCCTAAGAACTTGATGATCGAGTGTCACGTTGCTTGGCTTAATTTTTACCATCATTCATTTGAGGTCGTAGATGAGTAAAATTAGAATTGATAAGGTGGGAGATGGCTTGGATGAAGCCAAAAGGCTTGCCGAAGAAGAAGAGGGGGTCGGTCGAAAGCCTGATGGATGGCAAAAGTATCTGATTTCAACAATTGCCGTTGCGTGGAGTTTGTTCCAGCTTTCTCTGCCGAGATTTGTACTTCTCGATTCAACATATATCCGCGCGATTCATCTCGCGTTTGCAATGGTGTTGGTTTTTCTTAATTATCCTTTGCTCAAGAAACCTATTTTCGGTCTCAAATATTTCGCTCAGCACAAGCGGATAACTATACTGGATATGGTGATTGCCGCCTTCGCCGCTTACTGTGCACTCTATATTGTTATTTATTACGATCAGATTATTTCCCGGTATGGATCATCCACAACGATGGATATTGTGATCGGGATTGCTTTGGTTGTATTGCTTCTTGAGGCTGCCAGAAGAACGATTGGGCCGGCACTTCCCGTGATTGCCGGCGGTTTTATCGCTTATTCGTTTCTCGGCCCGTATATGCCTGATTTAATTGCCTTTAAGGGAACTTCTCTGGGGCGTTTTGTAGGACAGATGAGCATGTCAACAGAGGGAATTTATGGTATCCCTTTGGATGTATCGGCAACGATTGTATTTTTGTTCGTGTTGTTTGGCGCCATGCTGGATAAAGCCGGTGCCGGTCACTATTTTATACAGCTTGCGTTAAGTTTATTGGGACGTTTTAAGGGTGGACCGGCCAAAGCGGCCATTATGGGTTCCGGTCTAACAGGGCTTGTGTCCGGTTCTTCCATCGCCAATATTGTGACAACGGGGACATTTACCATCCCTATGATGAAAAAAGTGGGGTATGCGCCGACCAAAGCTGCGGCAATTGAAGTTGCGGCGTCAACAGATGGACAGCTCGCGCCACCGATTATGGGTGCGGCCGCTTTTATTATCGCTGAATATGTGAATGTTCCATACATTGAAGTGGTTAAAGCGGCGGCGGTCCCTGCCTTTGCTTCCTACGCGGCGCTTTTTTTTATCTCTCATATTGAAGCCTCAAAAGCGGGTATTAAGGGGTTACCCAAAAATGAACTGCCGCAATTCTTTAAAACCCTGCTAAGTGGTGTCCATTTTCTAATTCCCCTTTGCATGCTGCTTTACGAGTTGATTGTGGTTCGCCATTCGCCGGAGCTGGCGGCATTTAACGCCATTTTGGTGCTGTCTTTTATTATGATTTTCCAGCAGCCCTACCTGGCCTATCGGAAAGGCGAACCGATTTTGCCGGCGTTTAAGCAATCTTTTCTGACAATCTTAGATGCGCTTGCTTCGGGTGCGAGAAATATGGTTTCCGTGGCGCTGGCAACAGCAGCGGCGGGTATTATTGTGGGGGTTGTTGCGTTGGGGCTTGGCAATCTTATCTCTGAAATTATTGACGTTCTTTCCATGGGCAATGTGTTTCTGATGTTGCTTATTACAGCGTTTGCCAGCTTGATTATCGGCATGGGTTTACCGACCACGGCCACCTACATTGTCATGGCCGCGTTGACGGCGCCGGCAATTGTTACCATTGGTGCAGCTCAAGGGTTTATCGTTCCGTTGATGTCCGCCCATCTTTTTTGTTTTTATTTCGGCATCTTGGCTGATGATACGCCGCCGGTGGGGCTTGCGGCCTATGCCGCTTCAGCCATCGCCAAATCACCACCCATTGCGACCGGTATCCAGGGATTTTTGTATGATATCCGGACGGCTATTTTGCCATTTATGTTTATTTTTAATTATGATCTTATTTTGCATAATGTGACCTCATGGTTCCAGGGAATATTGATATTTATTATGGCCTGTGTCGGCAACTTTGCCTTTGCATCGGCAACCCAGGGATGGTTTGTGGCCAAAAATAAAAAATGGGAAATTCCACTTTTCCTCTGCGTGACGTTTATTTTGATGCGTCCAGACCAAATTGCCTCGTGGCTGGGAATTCCCCATGATCAGCGATACTGGACATATTTAATTGGATTGGCAATTTACGGTGCGCTTTATTTAATGCAGCGGCCACGAACCGCTCGTGATGAAGCGGCTATAGAGAATGCAAAGGCACAAACATATTAGGGAAAACGTTAGTTTTACCCGTTTTGTGAAGGAGAAATCTCCGTGTCAGATATTAGAAAAATTCTTGTTCCGGTTACTTTTTCCGAATTTTCTGAAGAGCTGATTGAATATGCGGTTGATGTTGCCAGGCCGCTCAGCGCGGAAGTTGTTTTTATGAATGTCATTGATCAAAGAGATATTCAGGCGGTGCAGACCATTACCTCATTTGGGTATGAAGTTGATGAGACGCATTACATTCAGGAAGTTGAAAAACAGCGAATTGGCATTTTAGAAGAGCGGCTCAACCGGATTAACTACCCGGATGAGAAGATGCGGGTTGTGTTTAAAAAGGGAAGACCCGCGGCAGTGCTGCTGAAGTTTGCGATAGATGAAAAGGTGGATCTCATTATCATGGACGTTAAGGGTAAATCTGAGATTGTACATGCATTAAGCGGGTCGGTTGCGGAAAAAATGTTTCGATATTCACCTGTTCCCGTGTTGTCCTATCGCCGAAAAGAAATTGCGGACAAGCTTCTCAAACGAATACAGATATAATTTTTCTGTCTCCCGCTCTGCGGGGCGGGCTCATGCACTTGTCTGAAAAAAACAGAATATAGGTTTCAATTTGTCCCCCGATTTTTGACCTTAAACCAGTAATTGGGGGAATTCTAAACCTTGGTTGCGCTTTGTTATATTTTGGGTTTCAATAGTTTTGGATACAATTACCCGGTGGTTCCGTTCACGCCAGCTAGTTGCGTTTAGTTGTAAAAAAGCACTTTAAATTATCCCAAATCCCACCTTAAATCTCAAACTTGATCATCGAGTAAGAAATTAATTGACCCAATTGGGTGTCTATAAATTGTTCGTGTTGCATTAAAGGCTGGTATATCTTAATTTTATGTTTATTTTAACTATTGCCCGAACGAGTTTTCATTCAGATACTGACTAATCAGGAGATTGTTGTGGACATATATAAAAAAGAAAAAATAACGGACTATCCTCATCTGAATTTGATTCGCGCAAGATATAAAGACAGGGTCGGTACGGATAAATCCTGGCTGTATGCCTCCAGGCAGAATTCGGCCAGACCCGATGCCGTAGTGATTGTCCCGTTCCATCAACAGGAGAATAAACTGGTCATTATCAAGGAATTCAGGGTGCCTTTGGGCGGATATCAGTATGGTTTCCCCGCAGGTCTTGTGGATCCCGGGGAAAGTATTATCCAGGCCGGACGGCGCGAGCTGCATGAGGAGACCGGCTTAACTGTTGTGGATGTGCTGAAACAAAGCCCTGCGATATTTTCTTCATCGGGATTGACAGACGAAAGCATCAGCCTTTTGTATGTGGCATGTGACGGATCTGCAAACACCGAACATAACGAGGCTTCCGAATTGATTGAGGTAAAAATGCTCTCCCAAGACCAGGCCGCCGACTGTCTACGCCAAGACAATATTCTGTTTGATGTAAAAACATGGATTGTTCTGGACCGGTTTGCTGCAACAGGCAAGATGGTATAGGATCCAACCCGTGTTTTCAAATTTTATATATTTTCTGGCGGCTCTGGTGATTTACACCACCTCGGAGTTGTTTGACAAACCTTCGGGGTTTGATCCCGGGGCCATTGGTTTCTGCCTGGCCTCAACGGCTGCCTTTGCCCTGGTCTGTCGGATTTATTTCAAACGCCTGTCGGTCCTTGGGCGAGCCTTGCCGGCCCAAGAGATTGACCGGCGGGTGAATACGGCTGTTTCACGACTCTCCCTAGCGGCCCTGGTACTGTTTGCCGTAAATATTTATGGATTCCGTGTGAATCATTTACTATCGGATGTTGCGATATTCCAATGGGTGCCCACCCTTGGTGCGCTGCTGTTTCTTGGGTTGTTTCTTTTTTATCTGATTATGATATGGAACTTTGCCTATCAAATTCAGAAGCGCTTTTTCACGGATTCTTTGACTAAAAAGAATTTTATCCTTTCCAATGTTGCCTTTTGTCTGCCTGCCATGCTGCCCTGGTTTTTTCTTTCTCTTTTGGCTGACTGCCTGGGCTTGTTACCCTTTGACGGCCTTAATCGCTTTTTAAACTCCATGGCCGGGGAAGTGACCTATATTCTTTTTTTTGTCATTGTTATTTCTGTGTTTGGACCGGTTCTGATTCAGCGTTTATGGGGGTGTCGTCCCCTGGCACCAGGGGTTGACAGGCAACGCATTGAAAAAACCTGCCAAATGGCTGGTCTCAAATACAGGGATATTCTGGCCTGGAACCTGTTTGGCGGTGGCATGATTACTGCCGGTGTTATGGGTATTGTCGGCCGGTTTCGGTATATCCTGGTGACGCCGGCTCTTCTTGCCTGTCTGGATGATGATGAAATTCAAGGGGTAATCCTGCATGAAATAGGTCATGTGTATCACCGGCACATGCTTTTTTATCTGTTTTTCTTTGCTGGATTTATTGCCTGTAATTTTGTTTTTTTTGAGCCTTTGATGCTCATGGTTTATCTGATCAATCCCTTATATGACGGGGCTGCTTTTTTAGGGCTCAGTCAAAATACAGCCCATGCCGCCATCACCTGTCTGGTACTCGTTGGTCTGTTTGTTCTGTATTTCCGGTTTGTTTTTGGTCTGTTTATGCGGCATTTTGAACGCCAGGCAGATCTGCATATTTTTAGATATACAGACTCGCCGTCGGCATTGATCTCCACTTTTTACAAGATTGCGTCCCTAAGCCGCCAGTCCATTGATAAACCCAACTGGCACCATTTCAGCATTGGTCGCCGCATTGGTTTTCTGGAAAAGTGCCGGATGAATCCGGGCTTGATCCAGGATCACCACAGAAAAGTAAAAAAAATGATTGCCGGGTATGTCCTTGCCGTGGGGGTCTTTTTCTTTCTTGGGTACAGTGTCAGCTATGGCGGACTTAACACCTCGTTTGATCGATTTGTCGTCGGAAAAATTTTGAGCCGTCAGCTTGCGCTTAATCCTGATAATTCGGATTTATATGTGCAGGTGGGTGATTTTTATTATGATGACCGGAAGTATGAAAAGGCAATGGTGGCCTATGAAAATGTTTTAAAAATAGATCCGGTTAATGTCCATGCTTTAAATAATCTGGCCTGGCTTCTGGCCACATGCCCGGACAAAGCGTTTCGAAATGCCCCCAGGGCCTTGGATCTGGCCCGCCGGGCTGTGGATCTCCAAAAGGAAGCATATATATTGGATACTTATGCCGAAGCCTTGTATTTGAATAATTATAAACGCCAGGCATTGGCGGCTGCAAAGCAGGCACTTAAGATTTCGACCAAAAGAAAACAATATTATGAGGATCGGGTGACGCGGTTTTCTAATTTCTAGATTCCCACGGGAAGAAAGCTCATGCCGGCGATATGAACGGCCTGCTTGACAAACCGGTCCCCCCGTTCAGCTATGATCAGCGCCATGCTATCTGATAAAGCAATCAGTTTACCAAAAATTCGCTCAAAACTTAAATTTGATACGTCACCCTTAAAGATGTTGGTGATCAGGCATAAGCTGCCGGTTGATGTATGCCTGGTTTTCAGGCGCCACACTAGGATTTCTATATTTCTGGCTGAGTTGTAAAAATTTTGGGAGATTAAAAAATCCAGCATGAACATGTCGCATTTGTTGTTATATGCCATGTGCAGCATGGTGAACAATCCGTACATAACCGCATACACCCGGTCGCCTTCATAATCGGGTTCAAGGCCTGCCAGCATGGCTTGGGTGGATCTGCTGCCTAAAAGGGCGGGCTCCGGAGGCGGGGCAGGGCATTTAAAAATGTTTGCAATCCTGGACGATATAGTTGCTCCCGGGGTTTTAGCCAGTTCCCCGGGGTTCATTTTGTATAATTTTCGGGTGAGCGTTTTTAGAAGTATCAGTGTCTGGTCAATATGGATATCCGATACCATATTGATATCGGATTTAGCCAGGGTCTCAACGCTGAAATTCGTTGAGACGCAACCGGTTGATAGAAGTGAAATGCAGACAAGAACAATACTGGTAAGCCATTTAAGAAATGTGTGCCGTTTGAAATTCTTCAAGGCCCAGGTGCATTGTCTTGACTGCCAGTTGAATGCAGTGATGCTTTTTTTCCGGTATACTTTCAAGAACCCTGAAAACATCCCCATCCGTAATTTGCAAAGCCTGCTCAACGGTTTTTCCCTTAACAAGATCCACTGTTGCCATTGCCGCAGAGATGGCACCCGCACATCCGGCGATCTCATATTTGGCATCCTGAACAATCTGATTTTCATCAACTTTTAAATAAATTTTCATTGTATCACCGCAGGAACCAACTTTAAAGGAAATTTGGTTCGCATTTTCAATGGAGCCCATATGTTTTTTCCCAAGATAATAGTCAATAGCTGGTTCCCCATATCCGGCTTCGGACAGCATTTTACGTTCGGATTCCTGTATTGTAATTTCTGTGGCCACTTCATACATCCTTAATTGTATGCCCTTACCAAAAACAAATATTTTATCGGGCAATGAAATAAAATATTTTTCCCGGTACATAAATATAATAACCCTTCTAAAATAATGAATTCCGTTTTGATGTCAAGGGGAATGACTATTTTCGTCCTTTAGTTTTTACGATTATCCCTGCGATATTGTATGAAAAATAAAATTTATTCGGTCCCAATACCGGTTTTTGCATAAAATCTTCAAAGCGCTATAAATAGGGCTTGTGATTGTAGCCAGTTATGATATTCTATACCAACCATTTCGACAAGTCAGCCATAAAACAGTTAAATGTTGTAGCTTAAATATCTTATTCATTGTCATTTTGGTTAAAGGAGATTCGTTAATGAAAGAGTTGATTACACTTATGGCGAAAGCGCTGGTTGATGACCCAGAACAGGTTGATGTACAAGAGATTAAAGCTCAGCAGACCCTTGTGCTGGAGCTACGGGTGGCCAAAGAGGACTTGGGAAAAGTGATCGGTAGAAAAGGTAGAACAGCCCAGGCCATGCGCACCATTCTTTCTTGTGCTTCTGCAAAGGAACAGAAACGGGTTATTCTGGAAATTGTTGAATAGGGCTGATCATGAACACGCGTTGCGGGCATGCAATGGTTGGATAGCGCCAATACAAATGTTTAAAAAAATTCTTTGTCCAATTTTGTTTTTTTTCTGTTTTCGTCCGTTTCGTTTCGGTCATGGCTGCTGATAAAGGTAATTTCAGCGTAAAGCCAGGTACGAATAATGGCAAAAAATGGCGGGTCGGATATTTTGAGGGCGGGGAATACATTAATTATCAACTCAATTTTCTGGGGATTGTCAGGGGATTGATGGACATGGGATGGATGGAAAATGCCAAAATCCCGGAGCAGTCTGGTGAGCAGACCGCCCAATTGTGGCAGTAGCTTGCAAACAAGGCCCAAAGCCGGTCTCAAACTTGCTACAAATGACCACAAAGTGCCTACACTTGTTATCTCAACCACGGACCCCCTGGCCGCCGGTATTATTAAGAGTGTCGACGATTCCGGTTT
>DATFIL010000649.1:0-2243 GCA_035270145.1 Desulfobacter sp.
ACCGGGTTTCTGCGTCCATGCGCAGTTCAATCTCTTCTTCAAGGCGCTTGATGGTCTGGTGCAGGGAACGGGTTCGCTCCTCAATTTTTTCTTCGAGACGTTCATTGGCATTTTTAAGCTTTTCCTGGTACTCCTGCTCCACGCTGATATCGCGAAATACGAACACAAGTCCGGTTACCTCTTTTTTTTCATTTTCAAGCCGGCTGACGGTCTCTTCAACCGGAATCCGGGTATCGTCCCGGCGCACCAGCATCCCTTTGCAGGCCAAGGGCATCGGCAGATCCTTGGGAACATAGAGTTCCTGTATCTGCGTATATGAACAATTTCGGGATTCAAGGTCTATGGAAAATACCTCTTCAATTGTTTTTCCTAATGCATCCGTCTGCGGCCAGCCGGTGAGCTTTTCTGCAACAGGATTAATAAATGAAACCCGCTTGTTTTCATCGGCTGAGATGACACCGTCGCCAATGCTGTTTAATGTGGTTTTAAGCCACTCACTTTGAACAAAAAGGGCATCAAGGGCCTGTTTTTTTTCTGTGATATCTTCAATAATAGTAACAAACTCGCCGTACTTGACACAATATGCGTTAACGGAGAACCATTTTTCAAGCTGGTCTGAGCGGCCTTCAATACGAACAGGCTTACCGTCCATGGCCACCTTACCGAAAACGGCAATCCAGTTGACCGGGTCCTTTTCGATGTCCGGCATCAACTGTTTGACCCTTTTGCCGATCACATCTTTAAAACCTGTCAATTCTTCAAACGCGGGATTGGTTTCCAGAAATTCATAATCCGCGGGTATCCCGTTTTTATCCCAAATCACCCGGTGTCTGGCAAATCCATCAATCATATTTGAAAACAAGGCCTGATAACTTTCCCTGCTGTCGGTAAGATTTTTGAACAATGTACTGTAAGGCCTTGAAAGACCGGTTTCAATCAGGGCTTTGTAAAGGCAATAATAGGAGACGATCTTAAAATAATGTCCCAGCATATTGACCGGCCCATACACCCCGACATAGGTTGTAAACAGCAGTTCAGAAATAATAGTAACGATGATGGATGCCTGCAGCCAGTTGAAAAGCGTACCCTCGAACCGGTTCCGGTTGTGGTGAAGTGCTGACAGCGCCAGCCCCAAAATCAGGCAAATGATGTATTCGCTGTTTTTTTTGAATGTGGTCAGACCGCCGGCATGTTCAAGATAGCAGTCGGGAAATATCTGCCAGTGGAAAATGGAGAGCAGAATTAAAACCGTGATCGCAGAAAAACCAAAGAGATAAATTTGAGCCTTGATCCGGCTTTTAAATAAAAAAAATGCCCCTAACAATGAAACGCTTTCAAGATAGCGGGCTGATATCCACAACTGGGTCGACACATTGGGGTCAATGCCCGGCAGGATATTGACCCCTTTATATGTCATGGTGTGTGTCAGATCCAATATCCCCACAAAAAGATAAGCGATCCCCACAAAAGAAAAAAATGATTTTTCTTTAAAAAAGCGCCGGGCATTCCAGGTAACCATGAAAATACTGCAGGCGGTTACCACCGCAAACATCTCGGCAAGGGTATGAAAGAGCAGAAAATTGTAAAATGTGCCGATGTAAAAGGCCATCAGCATTGCAATAAAAGCTGCAACCTGAATAGCAAGCCGTTTCCTGTTGTTCTCGGCTATGTCGGTTATTGTCATTTTTTTCCCTTTTTCATGGCCCGGAAAGATGGCAAAATATAATTTTATACGGGGGTAGGACGCCGCAGCCGGCAGGATGATATAATATCAGAAAGCAAACTTATCTGATATTTGACGCAAGGTGCCAGGTCAAGCTAAATGGCAAATAATTTCGTGTTATTTATTTTTATACGACCAGTCCCTTTTCAATGGCAAATGTCGTTAATTCAGAAACATTGTGCAGATCCAGTTTATTCATAATGTTAGAGCGATGGCGCTCCACAGTTTTTGGACTGATACATAAGAACCCGGCGATCTCTTTGCTGGTATACCCCTCAGCCACCAGTTTGAGGACCTCGCGCTCCCGCTGGGTCAGGCTATCCCAGGCGGTTGTTTTTTTTAATTTTCGGCGGCCGTCCAGAAATCCTTCCATGACGGTGCCGGTAATCCCAGGGCTGATATAGGTCTTTCCGGATAGGACCACATGGATTGCTTTTAACAACTCTTCCTGGGACGAATCCTTTAAACAATATCCCGAGGCGCCGGCATCAAAACACTCCAGGATAAATTCATCCGAATC
>DATFIL010000650.1:0-2956 GCA_035270145.1 Desulfobacter sp.
ACCAGGATGAAAAGTAAAGACCAATCAATCCCTTGAAAAAAATATTCTATGCAACCTCGTGCGTCATTTGTTCGGACTTTTTTTATAGGGGGCGTCGTCTCAGCCGACGCCCCCTGGTGTGAACGGTATAGGTTGAACCTAGGGCGTGACCAGGCTGTCATGCGAGATGATACTCTTAGCAGGATGCTGTGGCAGCACCCCCTTTTATTGTCCCCTCACAGGCCAATTACCCTTACCCGGGGTAATTAAAGCAAAACTGTTTTACCTGGAATTACCCTGATTTTTAAGTGAAAGGTTGGAAATACGGTTGGAAAAATCATTTTTCAGAAGCTAAAAAGGCCCTCAGCAAACTGCTGAAAGCCTTGATACTCTAAGTGGTGATCCCACGGGGAATCGAACCCCGGTTTCCGGCGTGAGAGGCCAGCGTCCTGACCGCTAGACGATGGGACCACATCTCTTTATAAAAAGGGATATTTATAATGGTTGGGTTTAAAAGTCAATAAAAATTAAGACCAAATCATCTTGGGCCAATGGGTACCCAACTTTACACGCTGAATTTAATTTGAATCAAACTTCTTACGGGTTCCCTTTTTGGCGCCCAGGGCAAAATAGAAAAGCCAGCCGATGACCGGAATGATGGCCACAAGGTGCCAGACAAACTTCTCTTTTAATGTGGAGAAATCTTTTTTCAGCAGGTCGATTAAAGCCAGCATGGTCAGGACAAAGGAGATGCCGACAATGAGAAGGATATATAAAATAAGTTTTTCGGGTGTCATTTAATTTTTCCGATTTTTTATAAACCAACTATAGTGGTTTTACGTTTTTGTTGCGGGTTAAATATTTACCGTTATTTCAACTTATCTGAAATCTTGAGCAAGGCATCTACATAATAGTTAGAATGGTTGTATTTGAACAGGACTTTGTGCTGGCGTTGACGGCTGAGGCCAGATTTCCAGCCATGGTGTTTTAAATAGTTGGCTACGGAAAAAATGGCGTCATCATGGTCAAACAAATCCACCCGCCCATCCTTATTACCGTCCCTTGCCAGAGTCAGAGCGTTGGAGGGCATGAACTGAGGGATACCCATGGCGCCGGCGTAAGATCCTTTAATGGCAACAGGATCGATGCCTTCACGATGGGCATAACTGATCAGCGCCTTAAGCTCCTCATATCCCCATCTGCTTTTCCGATCTACCTTTTTATCAAACGTGGTCCGCTCAGGTTTTTTATTATCTGATATAGCCCCCCAGACCCTTTCGGCAAGGGCTTTGTCCGCAAGCGCTGCCATGGTGGACAGGGTGTTTATCACCGTGCGATTGCCAAGGTATGTGCCCAGACGGGTTTCCACCATAAGAATGGCTGTAATAATGGTTTTGTCCACTGAAAATTCTTCCTGGACGTTATCAAGGCTCTCCTTATGCGTAACCATGTAATTGCGGGCATTGGCAATGGATTTTGGAGAAGAAAACTGATCATAGTTAAGACTGGATTCCGAATGAATAAAAAACAGAGAAACACCATCCGGGTCAAAACAAACCGATTCATTGTCAAACAAGGCTTTGGTCTTTTCCTGATCAAACCCATCCTGGACAAGCCGCTGGGTAAGCAATTCAAATTCATTGGTCTGACCGGTACTGTCCGGCGCAGCAGTTTGCTGAGCATAGCAATAATTAACAGAAAAACAGATGCTAAGCACCAGTACAATGTTCAGGATAAATTTGGAAAATAGGTCGGAATTTTTCATATTTGGGGTATCTGCTCCCTTGCTGTGATAGTTTGAGGCAGGATATTTTTTCCTGTTCCAAGGCCTGTTTTGCTACCATTTATATAGCGTATTTTGTTTTTGATTGCATTAAAAAAGTGAAATATCAAAACGCGTCACAGACAGGCAGATATAGCAAAAAAAACGGGCCCGGGAAACAGCCAAAGCGTTCCGGGCCCGTTTGTCAGGTCAATCCCCAACAGGAGGAGGCTGATTTTTTAAATATCAAAGTACAGATAGAACTCATGAGGATGCGGACGGCTGATAACCGGTTTAACTTCGTTTTCCATTTTGTACTCAATCCAGTGTTCAATAACGTCCTTGGTGAAAACATCACCTTTAAGCAGGAAGTCATGGTCTGTCTTAAGGGCTTCCAGGGCTTCTTCAAGGCAGCCCGGTGCGGACGGAATAGCAGCCAGTTCTTCAACCGGCAGATCATAGATATTTTTATCCATGGGATCGCCCGGATCAATTTTGTTCTGAATACCATCCAGCATGGCCATGGCAATGGCGGAGAAGGCCATATAACCGTTGGCAGAGGGATCAGGTGTACGGAATTCAAGACGTTTTGCCTTGGGAGATCCGGAGTACATGGGCAGACGGATGGCAGCAGAACGGTTCCGGCTGGAGTAAGCCAGTTTAATAGGCGCTTCAAAACCGGGCACCAGACGTTTGTAGGAGTTGGTGGTAGGATTGGTGATGGCGCACAGGGCTTTGCAGTGTTTCATGATGCCGCCGATGGCCCACAGGGCATTGTCGGACATACCTGCATATTTATTGCCGGCAAATGTAGGCTCGCCGTCTTTCCAGAAACTCATATGGGTGTGCATGCCGGTACCATTATCACCATAAAGTGGTTTAGGCATAAAGGTCACGCAATGTCCGTATTTTGCAGCCACATTTCTCAATACATATTTGAACCAGGCAAGCTTGTCACCCATGTTCAGCAGGGAGTCAAACCGAAGGTCAATCTCAGACTGTCCGGCAGAAGCAACTTCGTGATGCTGGCATTCCATCTCAATGCCCAGATCCTGCAGGGTCAGCATCATCTCAGTTCTCATGTCTTGATAGTTGTCTGCGGGAGGCAGGGGGAAATAACCATGTTTCGGTTTAATTTTATATCCCAGGTTGGGTTCGGAACCGTCACCGGTGTTCCAATGAGCTTCCGGGGAATCAATTTCAAAAAAGGAAGCG
>DATFIL010000651.1:0-2809 GCA_035270145.1 Desulfobacter sp.
CTTTAATTTACATCACAAAACGGATGTCAGCTAAAAAAAATTCTTAACTTACATCTTGGAACCTTCTGCATGGCTCTGCAGTTTTACTTCAACCTTGTCGGTCAAGCTGGCATAGTATTCTCTAAGGATAACCAGAACTTCTTCACGGCCAAAGTGATCAACAACGGGTTCGTTGTTGGACAGGGCGTGACGCAGTTTGGTACCGGAGAGGATAACACGGTCATCTTTGCCATGGGGGCAGGTTTTCATGGAAGCCATGCCGTCGCATTTGTGGCAGTAGAAGGTCCAGTCAATTTTCAGCGGTTCGCACAGCAGGCGTTTGCCGTCGTCTTCGGGCATGGGGATGGTATCAAAGATTTCCTGTGCTTCAAACAGGGTGTAGAAGTCACCAACGCCGGCATGGTCACGGCCGATGATCATTCTGTTAACACCGTAGTTCTGACGGAAGGTGGCATGCAGCAGGGCTTCACGGGGACCGGCATATCTCATGTCCAGGGGATATCCGGCGTTAATAACATGCTCGGGAACAAAATAACCTTTGATCAGGGTGTCAATGCATTTGATACGTACGTCTGCAGGGATATCGCCGGGTTTCAGGTTACCAATCAAAGAGTGGATCAGAACGCCGTCACATACGTCAAGGGCGATCTTGCACAGATGCTCATGGGATCTGTGCATGGGGTTTCTCAGCTGCATGGAAGCAACGTTGGCCCAGCCTTTTTCATCCATGATAGCCCGGGTTTCTTTGGGGGTCAGGTAAACACCTTTGAATTTTTCGGGGAACTCGCCTTCGGAGAGGACTTTTACAGGACCTGCCAGACAGAATTCTTTTCTGGCCATAACCATCTGAACGCCGGGATGATCTTCCATGGCGATTTTCCAGAATACGTCATCTTCAGACTCTTCGCCATGACCTTTGTAGACTTTCTCACATTCCCATTTTTTGTCGTCTTCGGTCATTTCGAATTTTTCTTCGACCTTCATGGTGGCATAAATTTCACCATCTTTTTCCAAGGTGATTTCATCGCCAACATTGACGTCTGCAGCAACATCAGCAGCAGCGTCGAGCATAACGGGAACCGGCCAGAAAGTACCGTCAGCCAGCAGGAAGTCTTCGCAGACGCTTTTCCAGTCAGCTTTGGTCATGAAACCGTTCAGCGGAGAGAAACCGCCGATACCGAGCATGATCAGGTCGCCTTTAACCTGGGAAGAAATTTCAATTTTTTTCAGACCTTCGGCTTTTTTCAGTTCAGCTTCCAGTTCTGCGCCTTCAAGCTTGCAGCATACAAGACCTTTTCCGCCATGGGGTGCAACTAATTTAGACATGTACGTCATTCTCCTTATCTATGGTTAAGTTCCATTATAGGTGTCAAATGCCTTGACTCGGCACCTGACTTCAATTTTATTTAAAAATCTTGTAAGATGTAATGATGATTCGCTGATTTGTCAAGAATTATATTTGCTTAACTTTAACAGTTCTCCCACCTCATCCATGGATACGGCATGGGCATGGGCTTCAAGCCCGGGCTGTTTAAATGAAATAAACCAGGTGCCGGCCGATTCAGCCGCTTTTTTATCGTAAATGGAATCACCAATGAACACAATCTGCCGCGGCAGCAGTGAATACGTCCCCATAATTTTTTCAAGCTGATCAGGGCAGGGTTTGGGATTGGCCACATCAGATGCCGTGACAACAATATCAAATGATTTTCTCAGCTTATGTTCAATAAGTACGCGTCCCATGGTATTTGTCCGGTTCGTGGCCACACCGCACAGCAGACCTGCCTGCTTTATGGCATCAAGCAACTCAATCAGGCCCGGTTCCATCAGCATCAACGGAATTACGGTTTCATAGCCAATGCTTTTAATCATATGGTATACAGGCCGGTGATCACCCATTTCCGGAAAAAGGTATTCAACAGCAGCCGTTACCGTCATCATATGAATATTTAAAAACTGTTCATCGTCAATAGGTGGTTTTTTAAAACCGGCCAGGACATCACTATAAAATTTACGATTAGCCAGGGCCGTATCGAACATGACACCGTCGCAGTCAAACACAACGGCCTTAATTACTCCTGTATCCATTATCTTAGATCCCTTGGGGACTATTCATTTTTTCCATGTATCCATAAATCACTCTTTTCCATCCATAAGCGCTGCCTTTTCAAAAATGGCATATACCCTGATTCTCAAATGCGATTTATTGGGGTTGTCTGTTGTCAGTGTAATAAAATCATATATATCAGCGGAACGGTCGGAATAACAGGAAACCTTGACCTGCCAATTTTTTTCCCCCTGACCAGGCGCAATCAGTTCAGCCTTTATCTGCTTATTGTATCTAAGCTTCATGCCAAGAATCTTTAAGTCATCCGCCTGCATCGGTTCAATGGTGACCACGTCACTTAAGGTCTGCCCGGGCGCTCCGCTCAGGCTCACAGTACTGGGACTGATCTTGACAATCTCTTTTATTTTGGCGGCAATTTTTAGATAAAATTTTTTATTCTCAGGGTCATCGGTTTTAACCAAAATATTTTTCATTAATTTACGTCCGCCATACCCTGCGGTCTTAACGCCAATGGTGATTTTTCCTTCCCCACCCGGGGGAATCTGCCTGTCATAGGCTTTTTTGTCACAGCCTCACGGCGGCCGGACACTGATAATGTTCAGGGGGGCGTCCCCCTGGTTTTTTATTATAAAATCATGGGTTAAAGACTGTCCTTCAAGCACTGGCTCAAATTCAAAAAAAGGGGCCACCGGCACGGCGACAGGGCCAGCCCAGACATAGGCCGGTCCCGCAAAAATAACC
>DATFIL010000652.1:0-7494 GCA_035270145.1 Desulfobacter sp.
CATTGAAAGGTGTTTGTCACCCATGCGGATCTGGCCTTTATTAATGGCTTTGCCAAGATTTTTACCTGTCTGGTAGGGCCAGCGGCGATCAATCATGTCAAGTGTGGCCATGCGGTCTTCAACTTCAGCACCCACAGAAGCGCCAATAAACAGGTTGAGTCTTAATTTGCCTTGCAGGTTGTTTTTCTCAACGTGGTCACACAGTGCGATGGGTACAACTTTCGGATACCCGACCGGCGTAAACCCTGACATGCCAACGTCCATGTCGTCTTTAAAGAATTCAATACACTCTTCAGGGGTTTTTACTTTGCTGAGCAACTCTTTACAACGAACGCGTTCCTCTAATGTAGCCATACGCTTTTTCTCTCCTTAATTTTTTACGGGTATTCAAGGGATTCCCCCACTGAAGCAGCCTTAACACCGACCACTTGAATACCGGGGAACCGCTCCAATTAAAGGCCATACCGAAATAGGGTTCAATAAAATAATGTTACAAGTCAGTCTTATATAATGCGTCGGCAAATGGAGTCAAGAAAAATTTTTCTGCTGCATTCATGGTAAAAAAATCATGTGCTGCAGCAGGGTATCCGGTATAGAATTGCCGGATACCCCGGCAGATAAGGGCCTTGGGCCTGATTGGTTATCCTCCCTCGGGAATGAAATCCGGATCAGTGACCCTGATGATGGCATATCCACCCTGAAGATTCTGAATGCGGGTGAATCCGTTCTGGTTCAAGATTCTCTGACATTCAAAAGATCTGGCACCCGTACCGCAGAAAAGACAGAGGTCTTTGTCTTTGGGCAGTTCATTATAGCGTTTGCGCAACTCAGTCTGGGGCAAAAAGAGCCAGCGGTCTGCCCCGTATTTATCGATAAACGGCTGGGCTTCCACAAGTTCTCTTAAATCCACCACCGTGATCTCGCCTTTTTCAAACAGGTCAATAAATTCAGGCCAGTCAATGGGGGTGTTTCTCCCGTCCAGAATATTATCCAGCGCATTGCCGGCATTGTTGATCACATCCATGGCAGATGCAAATGGCGGAGAATAGGCCACTTCTAAGGTGCATACGTCATCCACAGTCATGCCTTTGTGCAGCAGCGGTACCACAGCATCCACTCTAGCCTTGACAGCGTCAATCTGTTCACCCACGGCTTCCACGCCTAAAACCCTGCGGCTGCATCTGTCGGCAATGAGCTGGATAAACATGAATTTTGAGTCGGGATAGAAATGAGCCCGGTCAAACTGGGCCACCAAAGAGTGAACCGGATCAAATCCGGCGGCCTTGGCCTGGTGAATGGTCAGACCTGCTGTGGCCACGCCCATACCGAAGACCTTGATGCAGAAGGTACCCACAGTGCCGTCGAATTGTGCGGACTTGCCGAATATGTTGGAGGCAATGATCCGGCCCTGGCGGTTGGCCAGGGAACCCAAAGGCATGGGCAGCTGCTCGCCGGATACCAGATTGCGTACTTCAATGCAGTCACCCCCTGCGTAAATGTCAGGGTCCGTGGTTTTTAAATTTTTATCCACGATCAGGGTACCGCACCGGCCGACAGCCAGGCCCGCTTCTGCCGCAAAACCCGTGTTGGGACGAACACCCACAGCCATAATCACAAGATCACATTCAATGACTTCGCCGCTGACCTCAACGCCGGTAACGCCGTTTTCGGCATCCCCAAGGATTTTGGTGACCTGGGCCCCGATTTTGACACCTACCTCATTGTTCTCAAGCTCTTTTTCAACAATAAGGGCAATATTGGGATCAATGGCAGTGGGCAGCACATGGGGGGCCATTTCCACAAGGGTGGTTTCCACGCCCCACAGATCGGTCAGGGCTTCGGCCATTTCAACGCCAATGGCACCGGCACCGATGACTACGGCATTTCCCACGGCGCCCTTGCTGATCAGCTCCTTGATGGCTTGGGCATGGTGGAGGTTGGATACAGGATATACGTCCGGCAGGTCAGCGCCGGGGATGGGCGGAGTAAAAGGTGTACCACCTGTGCCGATGACTAACTTGTCATAGGGCATTTCAGACTCGGTTCCATCTTCAAGATGACGGACTTTCAGCTGCTTATTTCTGCGATCAATGGCGATGGCTTCCACCCGGGTAAGTACCTCAACGCCTTTGACTGTACGGAAAAATTCAGGATCCCTGGCCTGGTGGGCCGTGGTGGAGTATAATTCTTCGATTTCTCCGATGTCCCCGCCGATATAGTAAGGGATGCCGCATCCGCCGTATGAAATTAGGCTGTCTTTGTCAATAATAGTGATTTCACAATCAGGATCAAGTCGCCTGAGACGACTGGCCACTTTGGGGCCTAAGGCCACCGCGCCAATAATAATGATTTTTTTTGCCATGAAAACCTTATTTGTTTGTCCGGCATTTAAAATGTGTATAAAGACCGGATCGTGTTAATATCTCTCGATACACCAAAAAACCTGTCTGGGGCCTTTTGACACCCTCGATGTTGAACCATTAAAATAAAATACGCTAATTGAAGGTAATGCTCAAGGATTTATTGGCAGGCTCAGCAATTCTTATTCAGGACTAAAACCTGATTGAGCCCTGATTATGCAGCACAATTGAAGGTAGTGTTTAAATACTTATTTGTAGATTCAGCGATTCTTAGTTTGTACTAAATTCACTAAACCTGCTAAACCTACTAATGATCTTATATTTCAGGCTCTTGATAAATTTTTTATTTTTTGTTAAAAATTTTTTCGGTTGAAAGACAAGCAAGTCCTATCCTTAAAACAGGCCTTGGCCGACTACATGACCAGTCAACTAAATCAAAAAAACAAGGAGTAAGTATAATATGCAATTGACGGATCTCTTATCCATTGAAAAATGGACTGAACTTGAAAAGGAATTTGCGGATAAATTTTATCTTCAAAGCTCTGTTTTTAACCCCGAGGGAATTAGGGTCACTGATAATCCAAATTGGGCGAACTCCCTGTGCCCGGTGATCAAATCTACTGAAAAAGGACAGAGTTTTATTTGTGCTGTTGCCCATATGAATATGTCCAACCAGGCCCGCGATACAAAAGAAGCAGTGATAGAGGAGTGTGATGCCGGATTGCTCAAACTGGTTGTTCCGATTTTCTTCAAAGATGAATACCTGGGTGTTGTTGGCGGATGCGGTCTTCTTGCCGAGGATGGCGAAGTGGATGAATTTGCCATCAATAAAATTACCGAAATGGATGAAAAAAAGATACAAAAATTATCAGCAGACGTCCAGACCATTACCGATCAAGCCGTTCAGGATGCATGTGATTTCCTTCAAAAGCGTTTAGAAAAAATCATAAATGAAAATATTATTTAATCCTTTTGAAGACCGGACAGACCGGGATGTCAGAAATCTTTTGGGAAGTGCATTTATCTGTGCCCTGCATAAAGGAGATCAGGCACCTGTGGCACAGGCGGTTTCGGACCTGGGTCGGAAAAAGTTGCCTGACCGGGCCCAAAGTTACATCACAGCGCGGTATGCCCGGTATACTGCTGTTCTATCGCAAATGTCATCAAATCCGCTTTTAGGTGCAGATCTGTATGCAACAGCCGGTCTGCTCTGGGATGAATCTCTTTTTTTTGAATGTCATGAATGGCTTGAGCAGAACTACAGAACCCTTCAGGGGCAGGAGAAAAAGGTCCTGCAGGCAATGATACGCACAGCAGGTACATTTGAATTGCTGGCGTACAATAGAAAAAAGGCGGCTGTTTCAGTGGCAGGTAAAGCCCTGTCCGTGCTGGAACCCCATTCTTTGCAGGTACCTGAATCGTTTAATATTCAGCCCAAAATTGCCCGTTTAAAAGCCGTTATCAAAGACGCTTAAAAAAGGCTTGCTACCCGTTGAGTAATTAGCAGACAGGTTTTTACTCGATGATCGAGTTTTAAGGCCATGTGGTAAATTTTAAAAGTTCCATGGCCCTAAGCCCATGATCAACATCAGGAAGAATTTCATATGCCTGTTTTCATTGCCATTGCCGCCAATACAGAACGCAATAAAAATGGCCAGACCATTACCAGTGTTCCTGTGGTCTACAGCCACTGTGTTCAGCGGGTCGGGGCTGTGCCTGTTATCCTGCCGCCTGCCGAGGATGAACAGACCGTAGCCCTGATGCTGTCCCGTGTGGATGGCCTGATTCTTCCCGGCGGCCTGGACATGGACGCACATTTTTTTAATCAGGAAATGCATCCGGCATGCAATGCCAGTGATCCGGAACTGGATACCTTTCAAATCGTTTTGGTGAATCTGGCAGTGGAACTGAAAATGCCGATTCTGGGCATTTGCCGGGGTGCTCAGGTGGCAAACGTGGCTTTAGGCGGTTCCCTGGTCCAGGATATTCCAAGCCAGCTGCCGGCATCCGGTATTGCCCATATGCAAAAGATGTTCTCCTGTGGTACGGATCATGATGTCCGGTTTGATCCGGGTTCTCGGCTGTGCCGACTGTTTGGTGACGCCATCCGCATCAACTCCCGGCACCACCAATCTATTGATGCCCCGGGCAAAGGCATTCGAATCACGGCCTGGGCCCCGGACGGCGTGGTGGAAGGGGCAGAGCATGAATCTCTACCCATTGATCTTGTGCAGTGGCACCCTGAACTGCTCATGCAAACGAGTGACGACATGCTGCCTTTGTTCAAGGGATTTGTTCAAAATTGCCAAAATAGACTGAGCGCATAGAAAATAAGACGAAAGTATTAGTTTTTCTGGTGTGTTACGTGATTAATTTAACGACTGGATACAACATTTCAGGTACCTGAAATGTATTTTTTAGCCCTGACAACCAAATTTCAGGTTGATTTTATAAACATTAATTAATATACAAAAGACAACTTTACGTACTAGCGCATTGAATCAGAAATAGTGTTTATGTGATATCAAGGGGCGGCCAATCGAGATACCCCGGTCACATCAGGTACAATCTGACATAACAGCTTTATTGGAGAGGGATCATGAAACGATTATTTCTCATTGCATTACCCTGGTTTGCTTTTGCTTTTGTTTTAACGGGCGTTGCCCTTGCTGAGGACACTGAGGCTACATTTGAGCTTCCTGTCGGTACCATGACCTTACAGGCCCCCCAGGATACCGAATATAAGCCCACACTGTCCCCGGTTACTTTCCCCCATTCCCTTCATTTTTCCTATTCCTGTCAAGAGTGCCATCACACTTGGGACGGGAACGGCCCCATAAAAAGTTGCGGAACAAGTGGGTGTCATGAAAATTTCTGGGTGCCGAAACCTGATCAGCTTGATGGATCTGAAAATAATATTAAATCCTTGGTCGGGGCTTTTCATCAGGCCTGCCGGGACTGTCATAGAAATGAGGCTGACCAGCAGAAGGCTGCCGGTTCCAATAAGATTTATACAGGACCTGTTGCCTGCACAGGATGCCATCCGGATCCCCATTCCAAGGTTGTAAACAGTGACGAATCGCTCTCGATTCCCAGGGGTATTATTACCATAGAGGCTCCTGAAGAGGTGTACGCCACAAGAGGGGCTGTTGGTTTTCCCCATGGACTTCATTTTCAATTTGCCTGTAAAGAGTGTCACCATGACTGGGACGGGGAAAGCGAAGTTGAGGCATGTGACGCATGCCACAATGAAACCGAGCCCTCGGGCACCAGGAGTATCAAGGACGAAGAAAATATGATGTACTTTCTGGCGGCTTATCATAATGCCTGTCTAACCTGCCACCGGGATCTGAACAAGAAACGCAAGGCAGCGATGGCCCAGGACGATATAAATAAAGCTGATCTTCCCAAAGCTACCCCTGTGAATTGTCGCGGTTGCCACGGCCCATCTTAAACGTGATCCATTCGGGGTTTTACTCGACGATCCAGTTTTTATTAATTTGCCCAACTTCGGCGTTGGAAAAAAATTCCTGAAAACCGGATCATTGAATTTTAAATACGTCAGCCCGGCAGGGCCCGGTTACCGGGGTCTGCCGGGTTTGTTTTTTTATTATTTCCATGGCCCTTATATGAAGGATGTACGTTTGGAAAAAGCGAATAAAGGCGGATTTGTGGTGTTTGAAGGTATTGACGGGGCCGGTAAAACCACCCAGGCGGAACTGCTTTGCAAGCGCTTGACGTCAACAGGTATCCCGGTTTTTGCCACATGCGAGCCCACCGACGGGCCTGTGGGCCGGCTGATCCGCCGGATGCTGTCCGGCAGTCTTCCTGCAGACCAGCGAACCATTGCAAGCCTTTTTGCCGCGGACCGCACCGAGCATTTGATGCACCCTGAAACCGGTATCCGGCAGATGGTGGATAACGGTACAATTGTGGTGTGTGACAGGTATTATTTTTCTTCCTATGCTTATCACAGCCAGTATATGGATATGGAGTGGGTGATTCAGGCCAATCGACTCAATGCGGATATTTTAAAACCGGATATCACCCTGTTTATTGATGTGGACCCCCAAATCTGCCTGAAGCGGCTTCAAACTACCAGAAAACACCTTGAAATCTATGAAAAAATAGATATCATGAAGCAGGTACGGGCGAATTATTTGGCAGCTTTTCACCGCTTGGAGGACCAGGAATGCGTGGCTGTGATCGACGGAAATGATTCTGTTGAAAATATAGCCAAAGCGGTCTGGGCGCAAGTCTGCCTTGTAATTTAACAGGAAACAAAATGAAAAGAGTGTGTGTTATCGATGGTCAGGGTGGCGGTATCGGATCAACCGTAATCAAGCGGATCAAGGAGCGGTTTGAGGAATCTGTTGAGGTGATTGCCCTTGGCACTAACGCCATTGCCACTGCCCAGATGCTTAAAGCCCGTGCCAATAAGGGCGCTTCCGGCACCAATGCTATTGTTCAGACGGTTAAGGGCGCTGATATGATAATCGGCACTGTGGGGATTATCATGCCCCATTCCATGATGGGAGAGGTGACTCCCCAGATGGCTGAAGCCATATCATGCTCCCAGGCAAAAAAGGTGCTCTTACCTCTGACCCAGGAGAATATTGCCATTGTCGGGATGGTGGGATCGCCTTTGCCCCAGCTGGTGGATGAATTGCTGGATGTTTATTTCCCCCTGTCATAGAAACGGGTTTGGGGTGTAATTAAAATTTAATAATCTGTATAACTATATTTTATTGGGGATGTTTTCCGAAATCAAAAAACGGAAGATGACCTTTGGCTGTAAAAGATCTAAAGATCAGGAGTGCATATTATGTGTGAAGCCAATGCATATCTCGTGGACAAGAGTGGACAGGAGTCTCTGTTTCTGGAGGCTGTGGACAAGGTGGAACCCGAAGAAGAAGGCATTCGCCTGGTGTCTATTTTTGGTGAACAGAAATTTATAAAAGGAAAAATTGATTCCCTATCCCTGGTGGACCATAAGGTGTTTATCAAGCCTGAATAGTAACATCTATGTGCCCGTCTGTAACTGTAAAACGCCAAAGGTGGGCTGGATAAGCATATTCGGACCTGCCTTTGGCTTTATTAAATAGTACCTGAACGAAAAAACCGTATTTGGACG